>JADKAQ010000030.1 GCA_016719105.1 Gemmatimonadota bacterium
TTGTCGCCGCCGGAGCACGCGAGTGCGCCAAGCAACGCGATGCCGAGCGCGAAGCCACGAGGGGAGGGGGAGAGGGGCATGTGGGCACTCCGGTGAGCGTGAGAGGCGGGGTGTCTACCCAACAAGCGTTGGTTCCCGGCAATCCGGCTCATTCTGGTTTCGCCCGCCGCCGCAGCCATTTGCCCCGCGCCGCGATCGGCGCCAACAATATCAGGGTGCGTTCCGCCACGCGTCCCGCCTCCAGCGCGCGGCAAGCTTTATTCCCCGTACATCTCCACCGACGACCACAACACCGGCCATCCCCGGAGCCCTTCGTGAGAGCGTCTCGTTTCATCCCTCGGCATCGGCGCTCGCCGCCGGCTCGCTCCGAGGCCCAACAGTCGTCCCGCGGCCGGTCACCGGGCTGCGCGACAACAGCCACGGGCTACCACGCCCTGGTGGGGGGCCGCGCGTCGTCACTGCCCCGGCCGACGCTCGACTACGCGACGATCGTCGTGCGGAACGGCGTCATCACCGCAGGTGGGCGCCGGCCTGAGCGCGCCGCCGGTGCCCGGTATGGGACCTCAAGGGGCTCACCGGTCTATCCCAGCTTCATCGACGCCTCGGCGGACCTCGGTGGCGATGCGCCGCCGCAGAAACGACGTGGGCCCCCGCACTGGAATCCACGGGTACGCGCCTGGTTCAGACACGACGGCCAACCTCAAGGGACGATTCCACGCGGCGCATCGCGCTTCGCTCGCTCGGCCTCCGGCGCCGCGCTCGCGGTGCCGAGGCGAAGGATCTTCCCGCGGCAACGCTTCAGTGCTCAACCTCAGCGATGCTGGCGCGCGCAAGCGATCCATGCGCCCCGACCTCGCGCAGGCGATCGGTTTCAGCGCTCCTTCGCGCTGGGCGGGATATCACCCCAACTCGGCGATGGGGACAGTTGCGCTGATGAAACCAGGCCTTCATGGATGCGGAGTGGTACATCCGCGCCTGGGGGCGTACGAGGGGAGCGGGCGCGCGTTGCTCCGCCGGAGACGAGCGAGGCGCTCGCGCCGCGCTCAGCAAGGCGGTGAAGGCAGCAGCCCGTCTTCTTCGAGACAGGGAGCGAGGAGGAATACCTCCGCGCGTACAAGCTCGCGCAGGACTACAAGCTCACCCCGTGGTTTCGGGGGAGCGGGCAGGAATACCGACTGATCGACGTGCTCAAGGGGCGCACGCAGCCGCTGGTGGTGCCGCTCGCCTTCCCCGATGCGCCTAACGTGTCGGGTCCCGAGGCGGCGGCCAACGCGACGCTGGCGGAGTTGCGGCACTGGTACCTGGCCCCGACCAACCCGGCGCAGCTTGCGGCGGCCGGTGTGCCGTTCGCCATCACGGCGGATGGTCTCTCGTCGCTGGCGCAGTTCCTCCCCAACCTGCGGACTGCCGTTGCGCGTGGGCTCGCGCCCGACAAGGCGCTGGCCGCGCTCACGACGATTCCTGCGGCATGGCTGGGGATCGAGAAGACGCACGGAACGATCGCGGTCGGCAAGGCGGCCAATTTGGTGGTGAGCGGGGGGACCTCTTCACCCCAGGAGTCCGGCGGTGCCAGAGACGTGTGGGTGCAGGGGACGCGCTAGGCGTGCCCACCGCAGGTGGATCCGCGCAGGACGTGGACGATCACCTCGTCCGACGCCGGGACCTTCAACAGCGCCACGCTGCGCCTGGAAGAGCCACTCAATCGCATTCGCGGGACGATCGAGATTGCCGGGCGTCGTCCGGTGAACCTGACGTCGGCGCGCATCACCGCCGAGACGGGGCGCCTGGAGGCGACCTTCCCCGGGGAGGCGGTGGGGCTGGAAGGGGCGATGCTGCTGGCGGGGTCGGTGCGGGAGGCGGAGTTCTTCGCCTGGCTGTCGCTGCCTAGCGGGACCGACGCCACGTATCGGGGACGCGCACCGGGACGTACGAAGGGCCTGCCCGCGGCGCCGTCGCGGTGAAGGTCCCCAAGCTCGACCTGCCGTTCGCTGCGACCCTCCATGGGGTTCGGTCGCACGGCGCCGCCGGTGCAGCCGGCGGCGGTGGTGGTGCGCAACGCCACGGTGTGGACGCAGGGGGGGCAGGGCCGTCTGGAGAACGCCGACCTGCTGGCGCAGGCCGGCAAGTTGGTCGCGTGGGGCAGAAGCTCTCGGCCCCACCGGCGCGGTCGAGATCGACGCCACGGGGAAGCACGTCACCCCTGGGCTCATCGATCCGCATACGCACTCAGGAGTGAGCGCGGTGAACGAGAGCGGCTTCGCCATTGTCCCCGAGGTGCAGATGGGGGACGTGATCACGCACAACAACATCTGGTTCTATCGCCGGCTCGCTGGCGGGCTGTACCACGATGATCAAGCACGGCTCGGCCAACCCGATCGGCAGCGAGAACGTGTACGTGAAGATCCGCTGGGGTCGCTGCCTGACGAGTACAAGATTGCCGGGGCGCCGCGGACGGTGAAGTTCGCGCTCGGCGGAGAACCCAAGCGCTCCCCACGCGCTATCCCAACACGCGCATGGGGTGCAGGAGATCATTCGCGACCACTTCCTGGCTGCGCGCGACTGCAGAAGGAATGGAAGCGCTGGGAGAAGGAGGGCAGGGATCCCGCCGCGCCGCGACCTGCGCATGGAGGCGATCCTCGACATCCTCGACCAGAAGCTGCTGGTGTCGTCGCACGGCTATCGCGCCGACGAGTTCCTGGCGCTCGTGCGCCTGGCGGAGAGTTCGGCTTCCGGATCCAGACGCTGCAGCACGGCGTGGAAGCGTTCAAGATCGCCAGTGAGCTCAAGGCGTCAGGCGTTGCCGCCGTGGTCTGGTTGGACTGGGGGCGTTCAAGATGGAGGCGTATGACACACGACGTACAACGCGCGCCTGCTGATGGAAGCGGGGCGTCGTGACGTCGCTGCATTCGGACAACGCCGAGATCTCGACGCGCATGAACTGGGAGGCAGAGCTGCTCCGCACCGGCGTCGACGAGATCGCCGCCCTCTCCACCGTCACCAACCAGTCGGCCAAGGCGATCGCGATCGACAGTCAGGTCAGTCGCTCGAATCGGGGAAGGATGCCGACTTCGTGATCTGGAACGGCAACCCGCTGTCGCAGTTCACCAAGGCCGAGCAGACGTGGGTGGAAGGCCGTCGCTACTTCTCGCTCGACGAGGACAAGGTGCTGCGCGAGGAGATCACCCGGCAGCGCGCGCAGATCATCCAGGCGGTGCTGGCGGCAGCGCCTGCGGAGAACGCGCCTGGGCTGGCGCCCCGCGCGTCCCCGTGGCACGGAGGGCTCGCGCCGATGATCCGCTCATTCCTTCTCCGACGCCTAACCCTGCGCATCATGCGCGCTCCACCGCGACCTCTCCCTCGATGCGCACCGTGCGCAGCGCTCTGCTCGCGCTGGCTGCGTCGATGACGCTCGCGCCGGTCGCTGCTGCGCGCGGAGCGCATACGACCGTCCCCCGCAGGATCGGCCCTTCGTACTGCGCGGGGCGACGATCCACACCGTCACCAAGGGGACGATCACCAACGGGACGATCGTCTTTGACCGTGGCCGGATCACGGCCATCGGCGGCGCCGAGGTGGTGGTGCCCACGGGCGCCAAGGTGGTGGATGTGAGCGGGAAGCACATCTATCCCGGACTGGTCGACGCCTACAGCACGGTCGGCATCACCGAGATCGGCGCGGTGGATGTCTCCAACGACATCAACGAACTCCGGCGACTTCAACCCGAACGTGCGCGCCGAAGTCGCGGTGAACGCCGAGCCGGCACATCGGCACCACTCGCTCCGCCGGCGTGCTCGTCGCCTTCAGCACGCCGGAGGGCGGGGTGATCTCCGGGCTGTCGTCGGCGCTGTCGCTGGAAGGGTGGACGTGGGAAGAGATGTCGATGAAGGGGGCCGCGGCGCTCAACGTGAAGTGGCCCGACCCCAACGCGCAGCCACGCCGTGGCTTTGGTGGTGGCCGGGCAGTCGCGGAGCCGGCGGTCCGCCCCAAGAGCTACGCCGAGCAGGTGCAACAGATCAAGGACTGGTTCGGCGAGGCGCGGGCGTATCGTGATGCGGTGAAGTCGGGGCAGGACGTGCGCACCGATTCGCGCTATGCGGCGATGGTCCCGGCACTCAACGGCGCGATCCCGGTGGTGGTGGCGGCCGAAGGGGCGGCGCAGATCAACGACGCGATCACGTGGGCCAAGGCCGAGGGGGTGAAGCTGGTGATCCGCGGCGGGCGCGACGCGCTGTTCGTGGCCGACCGGCTCAAGGCGGAGAACGTCCCGGTGATTCTCACATCGACGATGTCGGCCCCGGATCGGGACTACGAAGGGTACGACGGGGCATATGCGACGCCGGCCAAACTGCATGCAGCGGGCGTGAGGTTCGCCATCTCCGGCGGTTCGGGGGGGCTCTACAGCAATCGCCTGCCGTGGGAGGCCGGTGTTGCGGTTGCCTTCGGGTTGCCGGAAGAGGAGGCGCTCAAGGCCGTGACCATCAACGCCGCCGAGTTTCTCGGGGTGTCCGACAAGGTGGGGTCGCTGGAGGTCGGGAAGGAGGCGACGCTGCTGATCACGACGGGGACGCCGCTGGACATGACGAGCAACATCATCCAGTCGTACATCCAGGGCGCGAGATCAACATGATGGACATCCACAAGCTCTTCTTCCAGAAGTACCTGGAAGATCGAGCAGCAGACGCCGAAGAAGGTGGTGCCGTGAACGGTGGCGCGCGCTCACTCGTTGACCTGTGAGGCGTCGCCGCATCAACACGGCTGATTTCGGAGGATTGTCGTGATGGATGCGCTGACCCAGGAGTTCCTGATCGCCTGCGAGATGCACTCGCCATCGCGCCTGCGGGCGGTGCTGGACGCCGGCTTCGATGTCCACGCCCCGATCGACGGGACGAGTCCCGTGATGCAGCTGGTCGAGATGTACTTCCGATCGGATCACTTTCCCCACTGTCTCGCGCTGTTGCTCGGCGCCGGCGCCGAGCTCGAGGATCCGCGGCTCGCCCCCGTGCTCCTGAACGACGCGGCGATGCTGGCCGACGCGATCGCGCGCGATCCGCAGTTGGTGTCCCATCGCACCTCGCTTCGCTGCGCCTTCACGCCGCTCATCGGTGCCACGCTGTTGCACGTCGCGGCTGAGTACGGGCACCGCGCCGCCGCCGAAGTTCTGATCGCACACGGGGCTGACGTAAACGCACGCGCCGCGGTCGATGCCGACGGGCTCAACGGGCACACGCCGCTGTTCCACACCGTGAATGCCAATGCCAACCGGTCGGCGCCGGTGATGGAGCTGTTGCTGGCGCACGGGGCCCGCACGGACCTTCTGCTCCCCGGTATCACCTGGGGACACGGCTTTCCGTGGGCCACGACCTGTTTCGACGTCACGCCGATCGCGTACGCGCAGCTGGGCGCGCTGCCGCAGTTCCAGCGCGCGGAGACCGACGTTGCCGCCAATGTGATCGCCATGCTCGGCGCTGCCGGTCGCCGGATCCCTTCAGATCTCAATGTGCCTAACCGCTACCTTCGGGGCGGGTGATCCCCGCTCCCGCGCTTCGTTGCGTGCGGCTTGGTTGCGAAGGCTGAGGCGGCGGCTAACGTAGTGCGGACGCGCGCACCGCGACGAACGTCCGGCGAGCGGCGCTGACGAACTCCCGGGAGAGGCGGGTTGCACGATGGCAAAGGCAAAGTCCCTGACCGCGAAACAGCGCGAGGCGCTGCTGAGCGTATTGAAGGCCCGCTTCGAGCAGCACATGCAGCGGCATGCCGGTCTCGCGTGGGCCAAGGTGTACGCGAAGTTGGACGGCGCAGACGATCGGTTGTGGTCGCTCAACGAAATGGAACAGAGCGGCGGCGAGCCTGATGTGGTGGGAGTGGACGCCACCACGGGCGAGTACCACTTCGTCGATTGCTCGGCCGAGAGCCCGAGTGGCCGGAGAAGTCTGTGCTACGATCAGGAGGCGCTGGAAGCGCGGAAGGAGAACAAGCCCAAGGGGAGCGCGGCGGAGATGGCGAGCCGGATGGGCGTCGAGCTGCTGACGGAGGCGCAGTATCGCGCGCTGCAGGCGCTGGGCGAGTTCGACCGGAAGACGTCGAGTTGGGTGAAGACTCCCGCCAACATCCGAGCGCTCGGCGGCGCGGTCTTCTGCGATCGCCGCTACGACACGGTCTTCGTGTATCACAACGGGGCGGAGTCGTACTATGCCGCGCGGGGGTTCCGAGGGCTGCTCACGGTGTGAGTGCCCGGCGCCATGTGCGCCGATCCATGAACGGTGTGCCGGCGACGCCGCAGCACGAAGAGCGCGGCAGCGCGTGGTGGCGCGTCAGGAATTGTGTCGGTCGCGCACGGCCGCGATCACGGTTCGTAACGTGATCGCCTCAGCTTGGACACTGCTGTATCGGTCGAGACTGGCCGGTCCAGACTGTTGCGACATGGAAACCACCACTTCGACCGCCGCCGCGGATAGCATCGCCGTCTTCACAGCCGATCGGTTCGTGGAGGGGCTGTACGCCTCGCTCGCCTGGGAAGCAACGATTCAGCTCGGCGATGCCGCGATCTCATCGCGCCTGGTCGAACGGGTATTGCGCCGCGCGTGGGACGAGCGCGATCGATTCGCGACCGCCGACGCGCTCCTGCGGCACGCGCGCGACGCGGCGCGCGACGCGATCGCGCGCGAGGCGGAACGTCGGCTGGACGTCACGAAGTTCGACGATGACACGCAGCGCATGCTCCCGTTGCCCGGAGACCTGCATGCCATGTCGGCCGTCGAGGTGCATCGTCGACTGGTGGAGCATGGGTCGGCCACTGGTATCGGCGTCGTAGCGCCGCCGACGATCGCTCCGGCGTTCGCACCGGCAGCACCGGCAGCACCGGCAGCATCGGCAGCATCGGCACCATCGGCGTCACCGGCAGCGAGCTTTTCACCCGGAGCATCGGCGGCGCGGTCATCCGAAGTCACCGGCGGTCCGAGCCTCGCAATGCCATCGGCGAGCGCGCACGCATCGTCCAGCACCGTTGCTCACGTCGACGCCACTCGCGTGGCACGAGGGCGGTCGACTCCCGCGCCCGCGCCCGTGGTGGTTACCGATGCACCGCGGCGCATCGTTGCGACGCCCGAGCCGGCGGTCGGGGCGGGAGTCGCGCGACCGTCCGACGTTAGGCGCTCGTCTGCCGTACGCGAGCGTCCGCACCTGCGCGCGGCATCGTTCATCACGCACGAAGACCGCAAGGGCTTTCGGCCGCGCGTCGTGGCGGGCGCCCTCGCCCTCGTGGCGGTCTGCGCGGTGCTGGCATGGAAGGCCCTGGGCGGTGACTCGGCCGAGTCGGTCGCGATCGCCGCGCTCGACGCACCGAGCGGAGCGTCCGGGGCGACCAAGGACGGGGAACAACTCACGCTGGCGCTCCCAGGTGGCTCAATCGCCCGGCTGGGAGCGGGGGCGTCGATCAAAGCGAGTGCCACCTTTGGAGACGGTGCACGTGCGCTCACGATCGCCGGGCCCGTCAGCGTCTCCGTGGCCGATCGCGAGGGTGCACCCGTCGCCTTCGGCACGGGAGCGCATCGCTGGGTCATGCACGAAGGGGTGGTCGCCTTTGCGCCTGACGGTGAGCGCCTGCTGGCGAAGGTCGACAGCGGAGTCGTCACGTTCGTCGCCGGCAAGAACCGGACATCGATCGAGAGCGGACGCACGGTCGCGGTCTCGGCCGACGGTTCCATCGTTCCGGTCGAGGGCGCGGCGCAGGACGAAGCGTTCTCCTGGCAACGCGGGCGATTGCAGCTGCGCGACGCGTCGATGCTCCAGCTGCGCGAGCGCATCCAGCAGTGGTATGGCCTCGAGGTGCGCTTCGCCTCGCCTCGTGCCTCCAGCGAGCGGGTCACGCTCGACGTCCCGCTCGAGCCAGCCGACAGCCTGTTGGCCGCCCTGGCCACGCTCGGCGGCGGGGAGATTGAGCGCGCGGGAGGTGTGGTCACCGTTGGCCTAACGCAGGCGAAGCCCGCGCGCCGCACGGCCGTGTCGCCGCGGCCCCGTGGACGCGAGTCCCTTTCGGCCTTACCGGCGATGCCGCGAATTCAGCCGCTGCCGACGATTCCACCGGACTGAGCGAAGGCTGCGTCGGCACCGGCACTCCGAGGCACGACTCACCCGCGCACGCTACTGCCACTTGAGCGCGGCGACCCGAATCGCGAGGTACAGCACGGCGCCGAGTACCCCGGCGGGAATGTCGCGCACATCGGGGCTGTTGAGCGCGGAGGGAATCAGCTCGATGCCGATGATGCCCAGCGCCGAGAGGAGCGACGCGACGACCGCTTGCCGCTGGCGGGATCGTGGTGAACGGAGTGCGTCTGGGGAAAGCCACCGACGGGCGAGTTCGGTGATCCCGTCGATGAGAAACGCGTTGACGTATCCGTTCGCGAAATCGCCGAACTGGTAGTAGTACGCCGCGGTGACGCGAGGCGAGAAGGGGAGCACCCGATGCGCGGTTCTGAGTTCCAGGCGCACGGCCTCCTGCCAAAGGACGGCAAAGAAGCCGATGCACTCGGGGACCCACGGTCGTCGCAGCAGGGTGCGGCGCGCGGGCGGTCGTGACTCGGTCATGATGATGGGCCTGAATCGACTCGGCGGTTCACGCACGACGATTCCAAAGGTAGTGCCCCACGGCCACGGCGACGGCTCCCCCCCGCGAGGGCGATCCTGACGATCGAGCGGCGGGGATGGGCGACCGTCCAACGCTGGGCGAGACGCGCAGAAGTTCGCCGCCGACGTACATTGCTCGCTGCTCGCTGCTCGCTGCTCGCTGCTCGCTGCCAGATCGTGCCGCATGAGATTTCGCCGTGCGCGACGCGCGATCACTCGACCGCGCGGGCTCGACCCACGCCTCGCTCACCACCGGAGCCGTCTCCCATGAACGCCGTCGATGCCATTCGCCAACATCGCACGTCGGGCCGCGTCTCGTGCGTGCTTCTGCCGCATGCCGGCGCGGCGAGCGCGACCGATCTGGCCGACCTCGCGGTGCAGAGCGTTGGCCTGCGAGCGCTCGGAGACGCCTGGCTCGAGATCAGCGAGAGCGACGCGGAGTCGATCGCGACCGGCATTCTGCACCGCGACCTCGCCTATCACACGGAGATCATGCCGTTGGCGCTGGCCGCCGAGCTGGCGAGCGAGCTGTTGTCGCAGGTGCCGCAGCCCATGACGTGCTTCACTAACGGCGACTGGGCGGAGGCCTTCAGCGAGAACCTGGAGTCGCTCGACTCGGTCGGCTTCGATCCGATCTCCGATGCCGCGCTCGACGCCGGGATCATTTGCGTGGGCGACGGCGTGACGGCGCTGCTCTGGGTGGAGGACGAGGACTAGGACGTCAGGGGCGCGACGCGCGTGGGGCGCGACGCGCGTGGGGCGCGACGCGCCTGGTTGGCGCGGCCTCCGTCACCGCGTGAGGGTGAAGTGCCCGCTGGCGCCCGTCGTGCCGTTGATGTTGATGTCGACGGCGTGCTTTCCGGGGTAGTAGCGCCGGGTGGTGACCACCTTCAGGGAGTGCCGCTTCGTCAGGTGCAACTCGCCACCGGCGGGGAGCGTCACGCGCCATCCCTTGAAGACCTTGGGTGATGTGCGGCCGTCCTGCTTCTGGTGATGCACCACGTAGTCGATCACCAACGGCTGCGGCGACCGGGCGGTCGAGCGCAGGGTCAGCGTCATCGTGAACGACTCGCCGACGGCCACCCGGCGCGGCGTGATGGTCAGCGCCGCCGTCCCCCTGAAGTCCCGCCCGAGCCCCCACGCTGCCAGTACGCGGCGATCGCCGCGCTTGATGAGGGTGCGGCTGGCGTGCTGCAACAGCGCGCGCCGCTCGTCGCTGGCATCCTTCAGGTGCTCCTCGAGCCACCGCGCAACGATGGCCGGATGATCTTTGGCGATGTCGTTGAGGTGATTGGCCACGCTCCGTCGCACGTATTCGCTCGGGTCATCCTGCAGGGCGCTGAGGAGCGGGAGCGTGGGCGATGGGTCGGCGATGAGTGCCTTGAGCTGCAACCCCCACGGGAGGCGTGGGCGGCTCCCCTCGCTCACCAGGCGCCGCACATGGGCGCTGGGGTCGGTGGTCCACCGCCTGAGCGTGGCAAAGGCGAGTTCGGGATGGGCCACGATGATCGGGCGGATCGCGAACTCGGCGGTGAAACGCTGCGTGAAGGCGTGCAACGCCTGCAGTGCGCGCTCCGGTTGGGCGAGGCCGCGACGTGCCACGTACTCGCCCGCCGACCAGAGGATCCACCCCTTGAGGCCGTCATCGGCGAGTTGGAGCCCTGCCATGCTATCCCCCAACTCGGCTGGCGCGAGTGCGCCCTCGAGGATGCCGGCCGCCTGCGCGAAATCGTCAGGAAGCGTCGCCTCGAGCGCGTCGGCGACCTGCATGGCGCGCGCCTTGAGTTCGAGTGATTCCAGCCCGCGCACGCTGAGCGCGGTGAACCGCGGTGCGTCGAACGCGGGCCACACGCGTTGCAGCTGCCGCGCGGCGGTGTGCACCAGCGCGGGCTTGATGAGGTGCTTGAACGGCTCGGCCAGGGAGGCTCCGTGCGGGGGCGTGCTGAATATGCGCGTCGCTAGCCGACGCTCGCCACCACGGCCTGGTGCGTCGATGCGTCAGCCGGAATCAGGTGCTCCACGCGCAGCGACGCGAGGTGATGTCCTGCGGGTGCCGAAGGTCGTGAAGAGGCTGAAGAACGACAGGTTGCCCGCTGCCGTTGTGTAGGTGGCGGCGAGCACGGGGGCCGGTGCGGTCCCCACGCGCCCGCGCAGCCCCTTCTCACCCAGGCGCTCGCGCAGCACACGTGCCAGCGCCTCGGCGCGAGCCTCCAGCGCAGGGACGCCGAGCGCCTCGTGTCGGACATGCGCGAGCAGTGCGGGGCCCACCTCGGCCAGGTTGCGCACACGTGTGACGATTCCGTCCGGATGCACGAAGGCGTCGAGCAGGTTGAGCGGCGCCGCCGCGGCGAGGAGCGCGGGTGGTACGAGGAGCGACGCGAGTCAGTGGCCCCCGCGGTTCCCCCCGCGCACGTTCCACTCCGCGTCGAGCAGGAGGGCGGGTAGGGGATCGTGCGCCTGCACGAGACGATCGAGTGCCTCACGCGCGCGCGCGAGCGCGGGGTCGTGCAGCGGCGCCGAGGAATACACGGGGGCGTAGCCGGCTTGCAGCATCGCCTCGTTTCGGACGACGAGTGGTGCCTCGAGCTCGTGCAGCCACCCCGCCAGCAGCTCGCGGCTGGGCGCGGCACGACCGCTCTCCACGAAGCTCACGTGGCGTTGCGACACGCCGAGCCTGAGCGCGAGCTGCAGCTGGCTCAGTCGGCGTGCCTTGCGTGCGGCGACGAGGGCACGCCTGAGGGGAGGTGTCTCGTTCGGCATGACGAAATCTTGCCCGCGATGGCGCGACGGCAATGACCTCCGACGTAATTGCCGCGCCGCGCGCGCGGCGTCACCCTGCGGCAACCCTTCCGCGGAGACTGACCATGTCCAGGCGCATCCTGCTCGCGATCCTCCTCCCGTTTGCGGTGCTGAGTGGCATCGCGCTTTGGCACCACGGCTTCTGGGGGATCATCGCACCGCACTTCAAGAGCTGGGGGGCAGGGCAGGTCTTCGCCGACCTGGTGATCGCTCTCACGCTCGTCATCACCTGGATGTGGCGCGACGCGAAGGCGACGGGGCGCAATCCCCTCCCCTGGGTGGTGGCCACGCTCATCGCCGGGTCGTTTGGCCCGCTCGTGTACCTGCTCACACGGCGCAGCGACACGCGCGCGCGCGCTCAGGGAAAACTCCCTTAACGCCCCTCGGCGACGGGCATAGCTTCTGGACGTCACGCCCACCGATCGCCCGAGCCATTCGAAGGCCTGTCGCCATGACCGTTCCAGTCGCCACGACCGCGGCGCCGTCGCGCGCGGAACTCGCCGAGCGCCTCGACCGCGTGCGCGCGCGCATGCGCAGCGCCGCCGTCGACGTGTATGTGAGCTTCGAACCGGTCAACATCTACTACCTCACGAACTTCGCCAACTACGTCCACGAGCGACCCTTTCTCCTGGTCATCCCGCTCGACGGCCTCCCGGTCATGGTGGCGCCGCTCCTCGAGACGAGCCACGTGCGCGCTCGCGCCGGCTGCGACCTGGCGTATGCGACGTACGCCGAGTTTCCCGCGCCGGCGGGCGCGAACTGGTTCGATGTGTTCCGAACGCTGATTCCCACGGAAGCGCGGGTGGGGGTCGAGTCGGCGATGCCGATCGGGATCTTCGAGCGCACGCCTGGGACGAAGGTTGTGGTCGACGTGATCGAGGAGGCGCGACTCGTGAAGACACCGTACGAGATCGCGCGCAACGTGCACGCCTGCCAGATCGTGACGGCGGGGCACGAGAAGCTGCTGCAGCTGTGTCGCCCCGGCGTCCCCGAGGCGGTGATCTACGGTGGCGTGACGCAGTTCATGATGGCGATGGTGTTTCGCGACATCCCCACGGCGAACATCATGGTGACCAACGCGAAGGCCGCGGTGTGGCCGCCGTCCATCTCGTTCGACCCGCACCGCATCCCATCGTTAGGAATGCCGATGGAGAACGGCGGCCCGCACGAGTCGATCGTCACGGCACAGGTGGACGGCTATGGCGTGGAGTTGGAGCGCACCTTCTTCCTCGGCTACGTCCCCGAGTGGGCGGCGGCCCCCTTCGCCGCGATGCTGGAGGCGCGGGCGACGGCGTACGCCATGGCGCGCCCAGGGGCGATTCTCGCGGAGATCGATCGCGCCGTGCGAGCGGTGATCGCGCGACATGGCTACGGCGACTGCATCCTGCATCGCACAGGCCACGGCTTCGGGATCACCGGCCACGAAGGCCCCTATGTGGCGCTCGGCGATGAACGGGCGCTGCGAGAAGGGATGCTGATCAGCATCGAGCCAGGGATCTACGTTGCCGGACGTGGGGGCTTCCGCCACTCGGACACGGTCCTGATCACGGCTGACGGCTGCGTGAGCCTGACGCAGGCGCCCGAGACGCTAGAGGCGCTCACGATCGCGTAGTCTGTGGTGGAAGTCCGTCGCTCGCGCGAGGAATCGGATAGGGGGCGCGTTCCCTCGCCCACGGTAGCGATCGTGACGGCGACCGCTCGCCGGCGTGCGTCGGGTGCGGTAACCTTGAGGCGCCGCTCGCCCACTCGCTCTCTGGAAACCATGCACTCGCGCCGCACCTTCGTTCGCGGCTCCCTCGCCGCCGTTGCCGGCGCCACGCTGCTTCCGCTCGTCGCCGGCGCGTCGCGCGCGCACGCGGCGTCGGGACCGTCGCTCATGCCCAGCGCCGACGCGCTGACGTTCGACATGCACCTGCACCCCGGTGCCTTCTTCTACAAGGGGGCGCCGCAGTACGCCGGCGACGACTTCGTGATGAAGACGCTGGCCGAGATGCGCGCCGGCGGCATGCACGGCGGCTTCATGAGCGTCGTGTCCGACGCGCCGCTCATCCAGATCGGCGCCAACGGCGTGACCGTGCGCGGCGCCTTCGAGCCGGGCGAGGCGGTGCGCGAGTACGAACGACAGCTCGCGCTGCTGCGCGACCTCCTCCCCAAGGGCAAGGCGCGCATCGTGACGTCGGTGACCGAGTGGGAACGGGCGCACGCCGACGGGCTGGTGGGGGCGTGGCTGTCGTGCGAGGGGAGCGAAGTGCTGGATGGTGACCCGGAGCGCATCGACCGCGTGTACGCCGACGGGGTCCGGTCGATCCAGGTCGTGCACTACGTCCCGAACGCCGCCGGCGACCTGCAGACGCAGCCCGCTGCGCACGGCGGCCTGTCGCCGTTAGGCAAGGCGATGGTGAAGCGGATGAATGCGAAGGGGATGGTGATCGACGTCGCGCATGCCGCCTTCGCCACGGTGAAGGACGTGGTCTCGCTCACGTCGGCGCCCATCATGCTCTCGCACTCGATCCTCAAGATCGACGACGCGCGCCCGCTCAACGTGCGCGCCATCTCGCCGGAGCATGCGAAGCTCGTCGCGCAGACCGGCGGGGTGATCGGCGCGTGGCCCAGCGCCACCAACGCGAGCTTCGACGAGTTCGTCGATAACACCAAGCGGCTGGTCGACGTGGTGGGAGTCGACCACGTGGGGCTGGGGACCGACATGGACGCCAACCTGCGCCCCGTGCTGGCCACGTACACGCAGTTCCCCGACTGGATCAAGGCGCTCGGCACGCGCGGCTTCAGCGCCGCCGAGGTGGAGAAGTTGGCCGGAGGGAACATGGTGCGGGTGCTGCAGCGCGTGACGGGGTGAGCGCGTGCGACCGGCCATGCGCCGGTCGCGCGCTCAACGCGAGGCAGCGCGCGCGACCTCGGGCGTCCCTGAGCCGCGCAGGCGCAATTCCAGGGTGGGGGGCACATCCCCGGCGAAGCGCGCATCCAGTGTGATGGTGTGTCGCCCGGAGGGGAGCGTGGGGAGCGCGCTGCGCAGGGTAACCCGCTCGCGCACCTTGCCGCTGGCATCGTACAGCTGCACCCCTCCGGCACCGTCGGTGGCCAACCGTTCGCCGGCGCGCAGCTGTACCGGAAGTTCGACGGTGAGGTAACCGTCGACACGCAGTTCGATTCGGCTGGCCGACCCATCACCCCCGAGGGCCGCGAGCCGGAACTGCAGCGGCTGCGCGCCCCACGACTGCTCGAAGGTGAAGCTCGCGTGCGTCGGCTCGCCCGGCTGCCGCTCGACTGCCGCATGCGAGAAGGGCGGCGACTCGAGCAGCTGTGACAGCGCCCACGTCCCCGCGCCGGTGGCCTCGAGGTGAAACTCGTTGCGCGCGTCCTTGAGCCGTGCGCGCTGCTCGGTGGAAAAGGCCCCCGCGTGGCGCGCCTGCTCCCACTCGCGGATCGCGTCGAGCAAGGCGGGGGTGAGCGGATTGGCCCGCAGGGCCTTGGGACGCGCGACCATCGCGAAGCCCGCGCCGTATCCGGCCGCGCGCGCCAGCATCCACTCCATCTCGGCGAGCGTGGTGCGCTCGGTGAGCAGGTACCAGCCGAGCATGTGTGGCATGTAGTTGCGGTCGAACAACGCCTGGTTGTCGACGCGATACTGCTGCATGCTCTCGGTGAAGCCGCCGTTCCACGGCTCCCCCCAGTTGTAGTACGAGCCCGTGTGCCAGTAGAACGACTTGCTGATGCTGGTGCCGTAGATCAGCTCATGGCGCACCTGAGTGCGCACGTCGTTGGCGAAGACCTCGAGGGCGTAGTCCCCCTGCCCGGAGGCGAGCCCTCCCTCGAAGCCGTCGAAGTCGAAGTGGTCGACGCCGGTCTCGTTGAGGAAGTCGGCCAGGTTGCGCGCCACCTCCCGCTGCATGGCGAAGTTGGGGAAGAAGACGTTGTACGGATGGTCGAAGAGCTTCCCCACGGAGTCACCGGCGGCATGCGCCGACGCCGTCGTCCCGAAGGCGCCGCGCTGGCAGTCGAGGAGCTGATACGGCGGCACGGCGGAGACGGCGCGGTACTGGATGAGCTCCGCCCCGATGCGGACGGTGTGCAGCGAGTTGTTGGCCGTATCCGAAAAGAAGGTCGGAGCGCGCACCTCGATGGTACGCGCCGTGGCGTCGATGGCGCGTACGAGCGCCGATGTGCCGGTGACGCTCAGCCTGGGGTCGGGGACCGGGGTGACGTACGGGTCGTTGGTGTTGATGAAGTTGGTGAGTGTGTGCACGCCGAAGTGGAGCCCGAGCGCGCGCGCCTTCTCCACAGCGGACTTGAGCCCCGCGCGCCCGCTGGGGAACTGTGCCGAGTCGACGATGAAGTGCCCCCAGCTCTTGAACGGCCCCTCGTGGTAGAGCGACATGAGGCCGGCGCGCCTGGTGTGCGCGAGCATCTCGTCCACCTCGCCCTCGCCAAAGGTCGAGATGAGATACGACTGTCCGAATCGCGGCGACCGCTTGAACCAGGTGCCGTCGATGGTGGGGTGCGGCAGTCCTTCGGCGACTTCGATGCGTTCGAGCACGTCGAGCACCTCGGCTTCGGCGGCCGAGAAGAGGGCGATGGCGCTCCCGACCACCGTCTCGCCGGGGATGGGGGGGACGGGCATGTCGCGGTGCGCACCCCCCCAGGCATCGACGGTACGGGGCTTCGCGCGATTGATGCTGTACGCCTGTAGGGTGCTCCCCCACGGGCGCGGCGTCGCGGCGATCCCGCGTGCCCAGGTGCTCCCTTCGCGGTTGGGGAGGGCGCCGCCGAGCGTCCTCGCGTTGAGGACCTGCAGCCCGAGGGCGGTGGTGCCGTCGCGCACGACGCCGATCACCTCGCCGACGGTCGTACCGATCGTGCTGGGATACGGCCCCCAGATGACGGCATCGATACGGCTGGCGGGGGTCGCGCTGGTGATCTCGAGGGTGAGATGACTCGCGCGCTCGCGGGCGCGCACGACGATGCGAGCGCCGAGGGAAGCGTAGCTGAGCGTGAGCTGCGTGGCACCGTCGCGCCGTTGCACGGCAAGGGCGGTGGGCGCGACGCGCCTGCCGTCGCTCACCACGGTGAGGAGCGACGCCGTGGTGTCGGAGGCCAGGAGGTTGCGGCTGGCGACACCGCCGTGCAGCGCGGTGATGGTGCCGCGGCCGTCGATGGCCACTCGGAGCGAGCCGGCGGTGAGCGTGACCTGCGCCTGCAGCAGGGGTGGAGCCAGGGCCAGCAAAAGGAGCACGGTGCGGCGCATGGGGCCTTTCCGGGAGTGACGAAGGAATCGAGCGGCTGCGGCGAGAGTATCGCTCGGGCAGTACCCTGGCGCGAGAGGAGGTGCCGGTCCCGCCGCGCTCGCTCTGCCGCGCCCCCTCGCTCGCGGCGACTCGAGGAGTAGCTTCTTCCCGACGCAATCTCGATCCCCCCTCGCGCCGCGCGTGGTCCGTGCCGCGCGCTTCTCGCCGACGAGTTTCGCATGCGCTTCGCCTCTCTTCCCAACCGCGTGGCACGACTTCGCCCTGCAGGCATCGCGGTGCTTGCGCTTGCCCTCGCGATGAGCGGTGCACCGGCGCCGGGATTCGCGCAACGCGCGACGCGCGCGCCAGAGACGCCGCGCATCCTCGTCTTCTCCAAGACCGCCGGCTACCGCCACGCGTCCATCGAGACTGGAGCGGCGGCGATCACCAGGCTTGGCGCCGAGCACGGGTTCGCGGTGGACCTGACCGAGGATGCCGCCGCCTTCACCGACCGCAACCTCAAGCGCTATCGCGCCGTCGTCTTCCTCAGCACCACGGGCGACGTCCTCAACCCCACGCAGGAGCACGCCTTCGAGCGCTACATCCAGGCCGGCGGCGGCTACGTGGGCATTCACAGCGCGACCGACACCGAGTACGGCTGGCCGTGGTACGGCAAGCTCGCCGGCGCCTACTTCGACGGGCACCCCGGGAACCCGAACGTGCGAAAGGGGACGTTCCGCGTGCGCGATGGCGGGCACGCCTCGACCCAGGGGCTCCCGGCGCGATGGGAGCGCGAGGACGAGTTCTACTCGTTCAAGTCGATCAATCCGGCGATACACGTCCTGGTCGACATCGACGAGACGAGCTACGAAGGGGGGACGAACGGCGCGAATCACCCGATGAGCTGGTACCACGACTTCGATGGCGGGCGTGCCTGGTACACGAACATGGGACACACGGAGGCGACGTTCGCCGAGCCGCTCTTCCTGCGGCACCTGTTAGGCGGGATTCGCCACGCGATGGGGAGCGGGGCGATGGACTATCGGCGCGCGCGCCCCGAGGAGAATCGATTCACCAGGGTCGTGCTCGGGGAGAAGCTCAACGAGCCGACCGAGATGGCGGTCCTGCCTGACGAGCGGGTGCTCTTCATCGAGCGAAAGGGGGCGATCCAGCTCTACACGCCGTCGACGGGGACGATCAAGCAGGTCGGCTTCATCCCCGTGAATCTCACCTACCTCGATGGCGGGCAGGCCGAGGACGGGCTGTTGGGCCTGGCGATCGATCCGGGCTTCGCCGCCAATGGCTGGCTCTACCTCTTCTATTCGAAGGCTGGGGCCGAGCCGAAGAACGTCCTCGCCCGCTACACCATGCGCGGCGACTCGGTCGACACGTCGAACGCGATCGTGATGCTCGAGGTGGTGGTGCAGCGCGAGCAGTGCTGTCACACCGGCGGGTCGATCGCCTTCGATGCCAAGGGGAATCTCTTCCTGTCGACCGGGGACAATTCCAACCCGTTCATGAACGGTTACGCCCCCATCGATGAGCGCCCGGGGCGCATGCCGTGGGACGCGCAGAAGTCGTCGGCCAACACCAACGACCTGCGCGGGAAGATCCTCCGCATCCATCCCGAGCCTGACGGGAGCTACACGATCCCCGAGGGGAACCTCTTTCCCCCCGGGATGGCGAAGACGCGCCCGGAGATCTACACAATGGGGCACCGCAACCCGTATCGCATCGCGGTCGACAAGCACACGGGTGTCTTGTACTGGGGCGACGTCGGCCCCGATGCCTCGGTCGATTCGGTCGATCGCGGCCCCGCCGGCTACGACGAGGTGGGGCGAGCGACGCGTGCTGGCAACTACGGGTGGCCGCACTTCGTCGGCGACAACAAGGCGTACCGCGACGTCGACTACGCGACGATGCACATCGGACCGCCGTTCGATCCCCAGCGTCCGCATAACGATTCGCCGAACAACACCGGGCTCACCGAGCTGCCGCCGGCCCAGAAGGCGTTCATCTGGTATCCGTACGGCCCCTCGGGCGACTTTCCGCTGGTCGGCGCCGGCGGGCGCACCGCGATGGCGGGGCCGGTGTTCTACGGGGAGGACTTCGCCCGTGCGGCACGCCGCTTTCCCGCGTGGTACCAGGGGAAGCTCTTCACCTACGACTGGATGCGGGGCTGGATCATGGCGGTGACCATGGATTCGTCTGGCAACTTTGCGTCCATGGAGCGTTTCCTCCCGAGTGCGAAGTTCGCCAACCCGGTCGACATGGAGTTCGGGCCTAACGGCGACCTGTACGTGATGGAGTACGGGACGACGTGGTTCAAGGGAAACGACGATGCGCGCCTGGTCCGCATCGAGTTCAACGCGGGCAATCGCGCGCCGGTGGCGGTGGCACGTGCCAACAAGACGATCGGGGCGACGCCGATGCGCGTGGCGCTCGACGCCTCCGCGACGACCGATGCCGACGACGACGAGCTCACGTATGCGTGGACCATCACCGGGGCCGGCGGTCGGGTGGTGCGCCGGCTGACGGGGGAGCGTCCGTCGCTAACGTTGCCCGTCCCTGGCACCTACTCGGCCACGCTGACGGTCCGCGACGCGCGGGGCGCGACCTCCACGTCGCAGCTCTACCTCACGGCGGGGAACGAGCCGCCTGCGGTGGCCATCGACGTCGCCGGTGACAACACGACGTTCTACTGGCCGCACACGCCGGTGCACTACGCGGTGCGCGTGACCGATCGCGAGGATGGCTCACTCAAGAGCGGGCGCATCGCCGCCAGGCGCGTGCGCGTGTCGGCACAGTATCTCGCGGAGGCGCCGGCGATGGGGGGCGGCGCGGGGGCGGTGCCTAACGCCGACGGGTTGGCGTTGATCGAGGGGAGCGACTGTCTCGGCTGCCACAAGGTCGATCAGGTGTCGATCGGCCCCGCGTATGCGGCGGTCGCGGCGAAGTATGCGCGCGACTCCACGGCCCTCCCGCGCCTCGCGGCGAAGATCCGCGCCGGCGGGACCGGGGTGTGGGGAAAGGTGATGATGCCGGCGCACGCGCAGCTCTCCGATCGCGACGCGCGACTGATGGCGCGCTACATCCTCGGGTTGGGGCAACGCGAGCCGAGCGAGGCGACTCCGCTCCCCGTGCGCGGGCGCTACCTCCCCCCCGACTCGGCGAGTGCGACGTCCGGGGCCATCGTCCTGCGTACGGCATACACCGACAACGGCGCCAACGGCAGGCTTGGCGTGACGACGGAGACGTCGTTGCTGCTGCGTGCGCCCACGCTGTCGCTGGCCGAGGGTGAGCTGTCGGAAGGGGCGGCGGTGCGGGAGGTTGCCGACATTCCTGGTGATCTGGTGGCGGCGAGTCGGTCGGGCGCCCACGCGCGGATCAGGGGCATCGACCTGACGGCCGTCGGCAGCCTGCTGATCACCGGCGTAGCGCTCGCCCCGGAGAATGCCGCTGGCGGAACGATCGAGGTCCGGCTCGACTCGCCCACAGGGACGCTGCTCGGCACGACGGAGGCGTTGCGCCCGAAAGGCGACAAGCGACTCGACACGTTGCGCCTGCCGGTACCGCCAACGCCGGGGGTGCACGACGTGTACCTCATCTTCCGCAATACGCAGGCGGCGAGCGGACAGTTGCTGTTCTTTCTCTCGACACTACACCTCGAACGCTGATACCGACCCCGACGTCCGACCGACATGCCTCGTCTTCCCGTACCATCCGTCGTCCTGTTCGTCGTCGACGTGCCACGCGTGAGCGCCTTCTATCGCGAGTTGGCGTCGATGACGCTCCTGCACCAGGACGACGCGCACGTCGTCCTCGCGACCCATGGCCTTGAGCTCGTCGTGCACCAGCTGCGGGGGGAGCCTCCGGTCACGACGGATACCCTCGGCCGCCCGGCGTTGCGGGAGGACTCGTACTGGAAGCTCGCCCTCCCCGTCGCGAGCATTGCCGCGGCGCGGACGACCGCGTCCCTGCTGGGAGGCGGACTCAAGTTGCCTGAGCAGGAGTGGGAAGCGCGCGGCTTTCGGGCCTGCGACGGATACGATCCCGAGGGGAACGTGATCCAGGTGCGCGAGGCAGTCGAATAGACTGCCTCAAGACCGGTTCATTTCGTGGCCGGCACCGTGCGCGTCGCTTCGGACACTTCACCGGCCATGAAGTAGCCTAACGCGCGCCGCGCCGGGCGCGTGCGGTTGGCGACGTTGCCGCGCACGCTGGCCGTGGCCACCGCGAAGGGGGAGCCGTCGTTCACCACCTGATCGGTGAGCGCGACGTAGTAACGATAGCCCGCGTCGGAGAGCGCGATCTGGCGCACCGTGACCACCTGCCCCGGGGCGACCGAGATCCCGCCGTAGGGCTGGAACTCGCTCACCTGCTTCCCCTCGACCAGGTCGTCGTTGGCGATCACGCGGGCCTTGAAGGCGCTGTCGGCTGCGATGAGGCGCACGCCGTCGACGAGTTGGTCCCACATGTAGTAGTTCCGCTGCCCCGCCGGGTCGCGCGTGTCGATCGTGGCGCGCAGCCCTTCGCGGGGGCCGATGACGCTGTTGCGCTCCATGAAGTACAGCGAGTCGATCGGGGCGACCGACTCGAGCCGGTCGCTTGCCTCATACTGTTCGCCCTCCCAGGTGACGTGCAGCGTGTAGCGCCGCCCGACCTGGGCCGCGAACGGGGGGGACAGGTAGAGGCCCGGCTCGTTGGGCGAGGCCGCATAGGTCAGCGTGGTGCCGACGTCGTCGGTGACGCGTACCGCGGCCCCGGCGGCCGGCGGCGGCGCGGCATTGCTGAAGTAGGCATCCGTGGTCGTCAGGCGCACGCGCTGCGGCACGGCGGCCGTTCCCAGGACCCGTTCGAGGCGCCCCTCGACGACGAGCAGGCGGTCGCCTGCGGCGACGTCAACATCGACGACGCGCTCGCACGCGGTGAGGACGAGCGACAGGAGGAGAAGCGCCGTCAGGCGCACGCGATGGTTCTGGCGCATGCTGGGCTCCCGGCTAGAAGTGGCGGGTGTAGGAGATGCTCGGCACGACGCCGAAGACCGACAGCTGCACCGCTTCCGAGGTGAGCGGGTTCTTCTCCGACTGCCGGAAGGAGATCGACTGCGCGTTGAAACGGTTGTAGGCGTTGAAGACCCCCAGCTGCAACTCCCCGCGCTTCGTCTTGCGGGTGAAGGCCAGGTCGAGGCGATGGTAGGCCGGGAGGCGCGCGGCGTTGCGCGGGCCGTACTCGGCGAGGATGAGGCCGTCGACTACGTAGCGCGACTCGGGGTAGGTCGCGGGGAGCCCGGTGGCGAAGGTGAAGGTCGCCCCTGCATTCCACTTGCGGCTGAGCGGGCGCATGGCGACGACCGAGAGGTCATGCGTCTTGTCGTATGGCGAGGCGTACCACTTGCCACCGTTGATCCCGGGGGCGCTGGTGCTCGACGAGGCGACGGCCCGCGAGCCGAAGCGTTGCTCGGCGCGGCTCAGCGTGTAGCTCACCCATCCCGTCGTGCGTCCCACCTGCCGGCGGGCGAAGAGTTCGAGGCCGTAGGCACGCCCCTCGCCCTGCAGCATGAGCGTCTCGAGCTTCTCGTTGAGGATGACGTCGGCGCCATCGACGAAGTCGACGACGTCGTGCGAGCGCTTGACGAACGCTTCGGCCGAGAGGTCCCACGCCTGACCCGGGGTGATACGCTGGACGCCGAACGCCACCTGGTCGGCGCGCTGTGGGCGGAGGTACGGCCCCGCCGGCTCCCAGACGTCGAGCGGCGTGGGCGAGTTGGTCTTGGAGGCGAGGTGCAGGTACTGCACCGTGCGGGCGTAGCTCGCCTTGACGCTCGTTCCCTCCGAGAGCGAGAAGCGCACCGAGGCGCGCGGCTCGATCGCACCGTACGCCTTGACCTTGTCGCCCGCGCCGTAGCGCGTGCTGTCGACCACCACGCCGGGCTCGTAGCGTCCGAGCAGCGAGTCGTAGACGACGGGAGCGTTGTTGGCGTACTGGAAGATCGTCGCCGTCCCGGTGCGCACGAAGCCGGAGAGGCGCGCGCCGTAGCGCAGCGCCCACCGCTCGCCGAACTCGCGCTCCTCACCCAGGTAGAGCGCCCCCGCGGTCGCGCTGCGCTCGGGGACCTGCTTGCGCGAGATGTTCGAGCTCCCCCGCGGGGAGACTTCGCCGGGATTGAAGCCGTGCAGCGTCCCCTGCAACCCGAACTCGAGGCGATGACCCGCGGACAGGTGCAACGACTCGTCCACCTTGAAGTCGAGGCTCTTCACCCGCGCGACCCACTGCGCGGAATCGCGCCCGATGGGGAACATTAGGCGATAGTCGTAGTCGCTGGCGGCGAGCGTGACCTTGGAGTAGAGGCGCTCGCGCACGATCTCGTTCCAGCGCAGCGTCCCCGACTTGTTCCCCCAGCCGGCGCTGAACATGTCGCCGGCGCCGAAGCGGTCGCGCCCGAGGAAGCCCGAGGCGACGAGCGTGCCGTGGTCGCCTAACGGCTTGGTCGCCTTGGCGTTGAGGTCGTAGAAGTAGGCGATGGAGTTCTTGATATCAGGGTCGCTCGACGCCTTCGCGAAGAGGTCGGCGTACGAACGGCGCGCGGCGATGAGCCACGACCCCTTCCCCTTGAGCGGCCCCTCGACCGCGAGGCGCGACGCCAGGAGCCCGATTGTCGCGCTCCCGGCGAAGTCGTTGGCGTTTCCCTCGCGCTGGCGCAGGTCCACCACCGAAGAGAGGCGCCCCCCGAAGCGCGGCGGGATTGCCCCCTTGTAGAGCGTCGCGTCGTCGACGGCGTCGGAGTTGAAGACCGAGAGGAAGCCCAGGATGTGGGCCGGATTGTAGATCGTGGCTTCGTCGAGGAGGATGAGGTTCTGGTCGGCCCCGCCGCCCCGCACATTGATGGCCGTCGTGAAGTCGCTCGACGACGACACGCCGGGGAGCAGGGTGAGGCTGCGGATCGGGTCCACTTCCCCGAGCGCCGCGGGCACCTGGCGCAGCGTCGTCACGTCCAGTCGCGCGATGCTCATGTCCAGCGACTTGGGATCGATGTCGGCCTGTTCGCTCGTCGCCGTCACCGCGACGGTGGCGAGCGTGACCTGCGAGCGTTGGAGGGCGATGTCGAGCGTCTGCGAAGCACGCAGGTCGATCGTCGTGTCGAACGGGGCGAAGCCGATCGCGCGCACCGCCAGCCGGTGTGTGCCCGCGGCGAGCGTGAGGAAGTACACCCCTTCTTCGTTGCTCTCGACCGACACCGTGCGATCGGCGACGACGCGCGCGTGCCGAACGACTTCCCGCGATTCGGCGCTGCGCAGCGTGCCGCTGATACGGAGCGGGGTGCCGGTTGCAGGCGTCGGACGGGGCGCTGCGGGTGCCTGTGCGCTGAGCGCGCGGGAAACGACGAGGGGTGCGGCGACAGCCAGCAGCGTCGGAAAGACGAGCGGGCTCTGCAGGATGTTGAGGAACGCACGTACTGTGCGGAACGGCAGCGACACGAGACGTGGAGTTGGGGGAGCGCGCAGCGTGACCCGTACATTGCAGGTGACGGCACTGTACGTGGCGTCACTCGTACCCCCGCCCGGACACGGACGATCCGCTCGACGGAAAGGGCTGGTCCACCTACGGGTCCTGGACACGGGAGGATTCTGCCCCGTGGCATGGGTCGTCCGCGGTCTTGGGTCCTAGATTCCGGCCCGTGCGCTCCACCCCACGTCGCTCTCACCGACCCGGTCATGCTCATCGTCCATGTCTTCGTCCACGTCCTTCCCGGTAGCGTCGACCCCTTCGTGGCGGCCTCGCTCGAGAACGCGCGCCACAGCGTTCAGGAGCCGGGGGTCGTCCGGTTCGACCTCATTCAGCAGGAGGATGATCCCGCGCGCTTCGTCCTGGTCGAGATCTATCGCGATCCCGACGCCCCGGCGCAGCACAAGGCGACCGCGCACTACGCGGCATGGCGCGATGCGGTCGAGCCCATGATGGCCGAGCCGCGGCGCAGCACGAAGTACCGGGAGATCGCCCCCGGGCCCGAGGGGTGGGAGTACCCGCGCTGACGCTCCGCTCGGCGCCGCCCACCGCGCAGTGGCTCCCGTCGGGCCGCGTCGCGCGGACGGGACGGGACGGGACGCGCGCTCGGCGAGCATCATCCAGGGGAATCGGGTCCTGCTGACCGACAGGGAATTGGCGGAAGCGCTGGCCGAGGCGATATGATCGTGCGCGCGTAGCCGGCGCGAGAGTCGAGGCCGGCTGCGTCACCGTCCACTGGCCCTCCCGAGTCCCACCTCAGTTGTCCCAGTTGTCTCTCGACACGTCTTCTCCCGCGCCGCGTGGTGACGCCGAACCAGCTGTGCGCGCCTCGGCCCGCGGGCTCGTCGCGCGACTCTCCCCGGTGCTGGGGCTGGTCGCCGTCGTCCTGATCTTCGCCGTGCTGGCGGACGAGCCAGGGCGCTTCCTCTCGGCGTTCAACCTGCGGGTGGTCCTCTCGCAGACGGTCATCACGGCGCTTGGGGCGATCGGGATGACGATGATCGTGGTGGGCGGCGGCATCGACCTGTCGGTGGGCGCGGCGATCGCGCTCACGGGGGTGCTAGCGGCACTCGGGTTGCGCGACGGGTGGTCACCGTCGCTGGCGGTGGCGGCGGCGGTTGCGGCTGGCGGCTTCATCGGATTGGTGAACGGGGCGGTGATCACGACGCTTCGCGTGGTGCCGTTCATCGTCACGCTGGGGATGCTGGGCACCGCGCGCGGAACGGCGAAGTGGCTGGCGAACGAGCAGACGGTCAACGTCCCGCCGTCGTGGGTGAACGACCTCGTGGTGACGATGCCCAAGCCCGCGTGGCTCATCCTCCCGATCGGTGTGTGGGTGGTGATCGTGCTGGCGATCCTTGCCGCCCTGATGTTGCGCTACACCGTGTTTGGGCGGCGCATCTTCGCCCTGGGCTCCAACGAAGCGGCGGCCCGAGCCTGTGGCATCGACACGACGCGTCTCAAGCTGGCGATGTACAGCGTGGCCGGGTGCCTGTTTGGTCTCACGGGGGTGATGCAGGTCTCCCGCCTGCGACAGGGCGATCCCACGGTGGCCAACGGCGTGGAGCTGGACATCATCGCCGCGGTGGTGATCGGCGGCGGGAGCCTCAACGGTGGTGAAGGGAGCATCGCCGGCTCGCTCATCGGCGCGCTGATCATGGCCTTCCTGCGCAACGGCTGTCAGCAGATGGGATGGCCCAACTACATCCAGGAGATCATCATCGGGGTGATCATCGTGCTCGCGGTGGCGCTCGACCGGGCGCGACTGGCGTGGGCCGAGCGGAGTGCGGCGACGTGATGTCGGCGCGCGTGCCGCGAGTGGATGCCCACGTTCACCTGTGGGACCCCGCGCTCTTTGCGTATCCGTGGCTCGACGGGATTCCTGCGCTGCAGCGCCCGTTCGCGATGCACGACTATCCCGGCCTAGGTCGGGACGACGCGCGCTCGGTGGATGCCGTGGTGGTGGTGGAAGCGAACGTCGTTGCGGGGGCGGGAAGCGTCGAGGCGTCGTGGCTGGAGCAGGTCGCGCGCCATGATAGTCGACTCGCGGGGATCGTGGCGTTCGTCGACGTGCCTGACCCCATCGCCTGCGAGTGGGCCGTCAGGAACCTCAAGCGCTACCGTCACGTCGTGGGGGTGCGCCACAACATCCAGGGGCATCCGCCCGGCTACGCCACGCACGCGGCGTTCGTGAACGGGGTGCGCATGTTGGCGGTGTCCGACTTCCCATTCGATCTGTGCATCACCGCGTCGCAACTCGCCGAGGTGACGACGCTCGTCAAGCGCTGCCCCGAGATTCGTTTCATCCTCGATCACTGTGGCAAGCCGGACATCGCCCGCGGTTCGTTCGATGAATGGCGCCACCGGATCGATGCACTCGCCGAATTCGACACCGTCTGCTGCAAGCTCTCCGGGCTCTTCACCGAGGCCGGTCCTGGGCGATGCGACGCCGACACACTGCGTCCATACGTGAAGCACGTGGTCGAGGCCTTCGGTCCGCGGCGCGTGATGTACGGCTCCGACTGGCCCGTGTGCACCCTCGCCGGGAGCGCCGAGGACTGGCACACCATCGTCAGCGACATCGTCGGCGGGCTCTGCTCGCGCCACGAACGCGACGAGATCTTCGGGGGGACCGCGGTTCGCGCCTATCGACTTTCCATCAATACGCCGGCATGACAGCCACCGAGCCTTCGTCCATTCACGACCTCAGCGGGCGCGTCGCCGTCGTCACGGGCGGTGCGTCGGGGATCGGGCAGGCCATCGCCCGCCTCTTCGCGCGCCGCGGCGCCCGCGTGGCCATCCTCGACCTCGCCGACGCGAGCGAAACAACGGATGGCATCCGAGCCGACCACGCGCACGCGTTGCACCTGACGTGCGACGTGACCAATCAGCACGCGGTCGACGCCGCCTTTCGCGAGGTGGCCGAGCGCCTGGGGCCGGTCGACATCCTGGTCAACAGCGCGGGCGTCGCGCACGTGGGAAACATCGAACAGACATCCGAGGCCGATCTCGATCGCGTGTACGCGGTCAACGTGAAGGGGGTCTACAACTGCCTGCGCGCCGGAGTCGCGGCGATGAAGGGGCGTGGCGGGGCGATCCTCAACATCGCCTCCGTAGCATCCACCGTCGGGATCGCCGACCGCTTCGCCTACTCGATGAGCAAGGGGGCGGTGCTGACGATGACGTACTCGGTGGCCCGCGACTACGTGCACGAGAAGATTCGCTGCAACTGCGTGGCGCCGGGGCGCGTGCACACGCCGTTCGTCGATGGCTTCCTCGCCAAGTCGTACCCCGGGCGCGAGGCGGAGATGTTCGAGGCGCTCTCGCGCACGCAGCCGATCGGGCGAATGGGGAGACCGGAAGAGATCGCCGAACTGGCGCTCTTCCTCTGCTCCGACTCGGCCGCGTTCATCACCGGGAGCAACTTCCCGATCGACGGCGGCTTCGTGTCGCTCAAGATGTGAGGGTGCGATGCATGTCTCCTGCCTAACGGGCGCGCGCTGACGATGCCTGCACGCACCATCACCCGCGTCGATGTGTATGACATCCGGTTCCCCACCTCCCAGGGACTGGACGGCTCAGACGCGATGAACCCCGACCCCGACTACTCGGCGGCGTACGCCATCCTCCAGACCGACGCCGGCGACGCGATCGAGGGGCACGGACTCACCTTCACCATCGGTCGCGGCAACGAACTGTGCGTGGCCGCGGTCGAGGCGCTGGCGCCGCTGGTGCGTGGCATGTCGCTGCAGGACATCACCGCCGACATGGGGGCGTTCTGGCGGCGGATCACCGGCGACTCGCAGCTGCGCTGGGTGGGGCCGGAGAAGGGGGTGATCCACCTGGCGACGGCGGCGTTGGTGAATGCCGTCTGGGACCTATGGGCCAAGGTCGAAGGGAAGCCGCTGTGGAAGCTCCTCGCCGACCTGTCGCCCGAGGAGGTCGTGCGGTGCATCGACTTCCGCTACATCACCGACGCCCTCACGCCAGACGAAGCGCTGGAGATCCTGCGGCGCCACCACGCCACGCGCGGCGAGCGCGAGGCGGAACTCGCGCGCGAGGGCTATCCGGCCTACACGACCTCTGCCGGATGGTTGGGCTATCCCGACGAGAAGATCCGCCAGCTCTGCCGCGACGGCATCGCCGAAGGATGGTCGCACTTCAAGATCAAGGTCGGGCGTGACCTGGCCGACGACGTGCGACGCTCGGCGATCATCCGCGAGGTCATCGGCCCCGAGCGCAAGCTGATGATGGACGCCAACCAGGTATGGGACGTCGGCGAGGCGATCGCATCGATGAAGGTACTGGCGCAGTTCGATCCGTGGTGGATCGAGGAGCCCACGTCACCGGACGACGTGCTGGGTCATGCGGCGATTGCCCGCGCGGTCGCACCCATTGGCGTGGCGACGGGCGAGCACTGCCAGAATCGCGTCGTCTTCAAGCAACTCATGCAGGCGGAGGCGATTCGGTTCTGCCAGGTCGACGCGTGCCGCCTGGGCGGCGTGAACGAGGTGCTGGCGGTGTTGCTCCTGGCGGCCAAGTTCGGGATTCCGGTCTGCCCCCACGCCGGCGGCGTGGGGCTGTGCGAGTACGTGCAACACCTCGCGATCTTCGACTACCTGTGCGTGAGCGCTTCGCTCGACGATCGCATCGTCGAGTATGTCGATCACCTGCACGAGCACTTCGTCGACCCGGTGGTGATGCGCCACGGACGCTACCTCCCGCCGACCGCACCGGGGTACAGCATCACGATGAAGGCGGCGAGCCTGGCCGAGCACGCCTATCCCGATGGCGGCGTGTGGCGAGAACGCGCGCGGGCGTCAGGCGCCCGCGCAGGGGGTGCGTCATGAACAACGCCACGATGAAGGCGGCGGTGCTCATCGACGTGAATCGTTTCGAGGTGCGCGACGTGCCGCGCATCCCTCCCGCGCCGCACGAAGTGCTGGTACGCGTGCAGGCGGTGGGGCTCTGCGGGACGGACATTCACATCGTCGCGGGGCACGCCAACTACAATGCCGACGAGCACGGGCGCCCGCGCCCGCTGACGGAGGCCCCGCAGATCCTCGGACACGAGATCGCCGGCGTCGTGGCGGAGTGTGGGAGCGCGGTGCGTGACCTGGCGCCGGGCGACCGGGTGGTCGTGGATCAGGGGCGTTGCTGCGTGAGCGAGGGGCGCGATCCGCGCTGTGAGTACTGCCTCACCGGCGACTCGCACCAGTGCGAGTCGTACCGCGAGCACGGGATCACCGGGCTCCCCGGCGGGTTTGCCGAGTACGTGACGGTTCCGGCGGTCAATGCGGTGCGTATGCGCGGGGCGATCGCTCCCGATCTCGCCGCGCTCGCCGAACCGCTGGGGTGCGTGCTGCACGCGACCGATTGCGTCGCGCGCGCGACGTCTCGTTATGCGATCGGCGCGGCGGGCGATCGCGCGGTGCGCACGATCCTCGTGTGCGGCGGCGGACCGGCAGGGCTGCTCTTCGTACAGTACCTCCGCCGCGTGGCCGGCTTCGACGGACGGCTGATCGTGAGCGAACCGAGTGCCGTGCGCCGCGCGCTCGCCGAACGGTTCGGCGCCGAGACGATCGATCCCGTCGCCGCCGACCTCGAGGAGGAGGTGCGCGCGCGTACGGGGGGGCGCCGGGCGGAGCTGCTGATCGAAGCGTCGGGCGCCGGCGGGATATTCGCCCTCATCCCTGGGCTCGTGCGCAAGCAGTCGACGATCCTGCTCTACGGACACGGCCACGCGGGGGATGATCTCAGTGTGCTCAACCAGGTGCAATTCATGGAGCCGACGCTCGTCTCGCCGGTGGGTGCGTCTGGCGGGCATGCCGCCGATGGGCGTCCCCTGACGTACGTGCGGGCGTTGCAGCTGCTGGAGGACGGCGTGATCGACGTTGCGCCGATCGTGACTCACCGATATTCGTCGCTGGAGGCGCTGCCAGCGGTGTTCGCCGGCGCCTACCGGCACCCAGACTTCGTGAAGGGAGTTCTCACGTTATGAGCCACATGCCGTTCCGTCACGCCGGGCGTTTCGCGCTCGCCGCACGAGTGCTCCTCGCCGCCGTTTCCCTGGCCGCGTGCGGTGGCGGTGGAGGCGGGGGCGAACAGTCGGCGGTCACGGGCACCACCAAGCGGCTGACGATCGCCGTGATCCCGAAAGGGACGACGCACGAGTTCTGGAAGGCGATTCATGCGGGGGCCGAGCAGGCGGGGCAGGAACTGGCCGCCGCCGGGGACACCGTCACGCTCATCTGGAAGGGGCCGCTCCGCGAGGACGATCGCGACCAGCAGGTGCAAGTCGTGGAAGGGTTCACCTCGCAGCACGTCGACGGGATGGTCCTGGCCTCGCTCGACGTGCGCGCGCTGTCGCGTCCGGTCGAGGAAGCGCAGGCGGCCGGCGTTCCGACCGTCATCATCGACTCCGGGCTCGAGAGCGACGCGATCGTGAGCTACGTCGCGACCGACAACACGAAAGGGGGCGAACTCGCCGCCGACCGACTCGGCGAACTGCTGGGCGGCAAGGGCAAGGTGCTCGTCCTGCGCCTCCAGGAAGGCTCGGCGAGTACCACGGCGCGTGAGGATGGATTCCTGGCGCAGCTGGCGGCGAAGTACCCCGGGATCACCGTGGTGTCGTCCAATCAGTACGCGGGGGCGACGCGCGAGACGGCCAAGCAGGCATCGGAGAACCTGCTCAATCGCTTTGGAGGCGACCTGCAGGGGATCTTCACCGCCAACGAATCGTCGACGGTCGGGATGCTGCTCGCCCTGCAGGACATCGGCAAGGCGGGGAAGATCCGCTTCGTCGGCTTCGACGCGACGCAGGTCCTCATCGATGCCATGAAGGCGGGGCAGCTCGACGGGATCGCCGTGCAGAACCCGATGCGCATGGGCTACCTGGGCGTGAAGACGATGGTCGCGCACCTAAGGCAGCAGCCGTTCGAGAAGAAGATCGACACCGGGGTCACGATGGTGACGCCTGAGACGCTCGACCGGCCCGAGGTGCAGGACATCATCCACCCACCGATCGACAAGTACCTCAAGGGGAGCTGAGCGAGCGCGTGCACGCCGCGTCGACGATGGCCGACCGGGGGCGAACTGGCGACGGATTGCGCGTGACGGGAATCGTCAGGCGCTTCGGGGCCACGCTCGCGCTCGACGGCGTCGATGTGCAGGTGCGCCCGGGCGAGGTGCACGCGCTGATTGGAGAGAACGGGGCCGGAAAGAGCACGTTGATGGGGGTGCTGGCGGGGGCGCTTCGTGCCGACGCCGGGACGCTCACGCTCGACGGGGCGCCGTACGCGCCCGCGAACCCGCTCGATGCACGGCGCAGCGGGGTGGCGCTCATTCACCAGGAGCTGTCGCTCTGCCCGCATCTCACGGTGGCGGAGAACATCCTGTTAGGCGGCGAATCGTCGCGCTGGGGATGGATCGACGCTCGCGCCTCGCGTGCGCGCGCGCGTGCCCTGCTCGAGGAACTCCCGCACCCCGAGATCCACCCCGATCGCCCCCTGCGCGAGCTGAGCCTCCCGGCGCGCCAGATCGTCGAGATCTGCCGGGCGTTGGCGGCCGATGCGCGTGTCCTCCTCATGGACGAGCCCACCAGTTCGTTGCAGGGCGGCGACGTCGAGCATCTCTTCGCACTCATTCGACGGCTCAAGGCGCGCGGGGTGGCCATTCTCTACATCTCGCACTTCCTCGAGGAGGTGCGGCGCATCGCCGACCGGTACACCGTGCTTCGCGACGGACGCAGCGTGGCCACCGGCGCGATCGTCGATACCGACAACGACGCGCTCGTCGCGGCGATGGTGGGGCGCACCGCGCGCGGGCTCTACCCGGTGCGCGCCGGAACTGCCGCGGGCGAGGTCGCGCTCGCGGTGAACGGCCTCGCCTCGCCGCCCAAGCTGCACGAGGCGACCTTCACCCTGCGACGCGGCGAGATACTCGGCATCGCGGGCTTGTTAGGCTCCGGGCGCACGGAGTTGCTGCGCACACTGTATGGCCTCGATCGTGCCGCGCGCGGGACCATCGACGTCGACGGGCGCGCCATCACGGGGGCGACGACCGCCGCGCGTGTGCGTGCTGGTGTCGGGTACGTGAGCGAGGACCGGAAGGGCGAAGGGCTGTCCGTCACGCGGTCGATCGCCGACAACGTCTGTGCCACGCGGCCCGAGCGGCGCGTGGAGGCGCTTGGCATCCTCGACCTGCCGCGCATGGCGGAGCGCAGCCGCCACTGGATGCGCGAACTGCACGTGCGGGCGCGATCGCCATGGCAGCGGGTGACCGCGCTCTCGGGCGGCAACCAGCAGAAGGTGGCGATCGCTCGCTTGCTGCACGGCGAGGCCCGCGTCCTGTTGCTCGACGAACCGACGCGCGGGATCGACATCGGGGCCAAGGCCGAGGTCTACGACGTGATCGCGCGGCAGGCGGCCGCAGGGTGTGCGGTGTTGCTCGTCAGTTCCGACCTGCCGGAGCTGTTTGGCATGTGCGACCGCTTGGCGGTGATGTGCCGCGGCCGGTTGAGCGAGGCGCGCCCCGTCGGCGCGTGGACGGCAGAGTCGGTGCTCGCGACGGCGATTGGCGACTCGACGTGAGCCGGCGGTCGAACGGCGCCGTTTCATTCCCCATCGAACGGAGACTTCCATGATCGCGCGACTCCTGCGAACCCCCACGTGTGCGCTGGCGGCGTGTCTCCTCCCCGCTTCGGCGCTGTTGTCGCAGCCAGGGTACACGGGGTGGGCGCCGCGGCGGGGGGCGGGGGGGGCGGGGGGGGGTGCCGCCGCCCGCCCCCCGGGCGCGGCCCCCCCCCCCCCCCCCCCCCCGCGGGCCACGCCCCGGGGGGGGCGCGCCCGGGCGGCGGGGGCGGGGGAGAAGACCACCCCGACCCAGCGCCGGGACCGCCGCCCGCGGGGGGGCCGCCACGGGGGGCGAAAGCGCCCGCCAAGCGGACGCCCACGCCGCCCGCCCCCCACCCCCCCCCGGGCGGGGCGGCCCGGCCGGAGGGGGGGGGGGCCAAAGGCCCCCCCCCCGCAGCCGGCCGGCCCCACCCCCGCACCCCCCCCGGCCCCGCGGGGCCCCGCCGGGGGGCCCCGGAGGGGGGAGCGCCCCCCGCACACCCCCCCCCAGGAGAGGACCGCGCACGGACAGCAGCCCAAGGGGCCCCGCCCCCGGGAGGGGGCGTGGGCGGGAGCGGGACACGCCGGAAGAGGGACAGCCGCGCCCCGACGGGCCCCCCCGCCAGACGGCCCGGCAGCAGCCGGCGGCGCCCCCCCCCGCGCCCACCGGGAAACGCCCACCGCGGGCCCGGCCCGGCCGGGGACCCGAGGACCCCCGGGGCCCACCCCGGCCGGAACAGCGCCGGCGAGAGGACGGCCCCCCCCCGGCGACCCCCGGGACGGGGGAGGGGACGGGGGGGGCCGCCGGCGCCCCGCCCACCCGCACGCGCCCGCGCGAGCGCACGCGCGGGCCCCCGCCCCCCGCGGGCGCGCGGCCCGAGCCCGCCCCACCCCCCCCCCCCCCCGGGCCCCACGCCCCAGGGCGCGAGCCGGCCGGGGGCGGGGCACGGGGGGGGGGGCCGGGGGGGGGGGCCGGGGGAGACCGGGGGGGGGCCCGGGGCGGGCCCCGCGGCCCGCCCCGCGGGGCGCCCACGGGGGGGGGGGGGCAGACCCCCCGCCAGCCCCGCCGGGCGGCCCCCCCCGCGCACGCGGGCCAGCCGGCCCCCCCCCCCGCGCGGGGGGCGGGGGCCGGCGGGGCGCCGGGGGGGGCCCTCGCGGCCCGGCGCCCCGGCCCCTTCGACGGGGCCGGCGGGGCGTCCCCGTGGCGTCACCCCTCCCGATCAAACCGGACGTTCCTCGCGCGCCCGGCGAACGCCCGCAGCCCGGTCACCTTCCCCCCCGCGTCGCGCACGAAGCGCAGCGTCGCCCCGCCGACACGGAAACCATCCGCGTAGAACGGGATGAGCGCCAACTCGTCGTCCGTCGAGATACGGGCCCGCAGGTTCGCGCCGTCCAGGCGGATCACGATCCGCGAATCGAGTTCCGGTGAGCGGAACGTGCCGGCATAGTCGCCTAACGGTATCGAGGCAGCCGCCGGGGGCGGCGACGCGACCATCTCGGTGAGGTCGCCATCGGGGGACTCGATGCGGAGCGCGGTGGCCTTGGCACCGGCCGGTGTGAAGGTCAGCTTCATCCCGGTTCCGGCGATGTAGCGTCCGGGCGCGCCGTCGCTCCGGAGAGAGTCGGCCGAGGGGCCGATGACGCGTGCATACTCGCCGACGCTGCTGATGGAAAGCCAGTCGTCGGTGCGCGGATCACGGTACGGCCCGACGATCAGCCCGCGTTCGGCCGCGGCAATCGGCGCCGGGGCCCCGCGCGCCGGCGCGGTCCGCGGTACCACCAGGGCCGCCACCTGCCGCCCCAGCTGCACGGCGTTGGCCGGTGCGGCGTTGCACCAGACGGCGACCGATGCCTTGGCCTCGGGATAGCGCGCCAGGAAGGTGCGATAGCCCGCGGTGGAGCCGGAGTGTGACACCTCGCGCACCCCCGCGGTCCACGGACTGACCTGCAGGCCCAGCGCGTAGGTGAGCGCGCGCCCGTCGTTCAGCGTCATCCGCGTCTCGAGGAGGCGCGTCAGTTCGGGCTTGCCCAGCAGTCCGTCGGTGAGCGCGTCGTTCCACTTGAGGAGGTCGTCGAGCGACGACAGCAACCCGCCGTTGCCGTGCACCATGGTGAACGGCATGTCCTGCACCCACGCCCCGCGCTCGAAGGCGTACGCCGTGGCACGCCCCGGGACAACTCGGCGATAATCATCGCGCCACTGCGTGTGTCGCATGCCTAACGGCTTGAACAGGCGCTCCTCGGAGAACCTGGCGAAGGGCATCCCGCTCACGCGTGCGACGATATGCGTCGCCAGCACGTAGCCGGTGTTGCTGTACAGGTACTCGCTGCCGGGAGCGAAGTTGAGCTCGCGCTGCCGCTTCACCAGGTCGAGGATCAGCGCGTTGGTATGCACCTCCTCGCCAGGGCCGCGCCCCATGAGGACGAGCAGCGCCCATTGGTCGCGCAGCCCGCTGGTCATGGTCAGGATGTTGCGGATGGTGATCGGGCGCCCGAAGTCAGGGAGCTCGGGGAGGTACTTCCGGATGTCGTCGTCGAGCGAGAGCTTCCCCTCCAGCTGCAACAACGCCACCGCCGCGGCGGTGAACTGCTTGGCCACCGATCCCGATTCGGAGATCGACTCGCCGGTGAGCGGGACCCGGTACTCCAGATTGGCCATCCCGTACCCCCGCTTGAAGACCGCCGCCCCGTTTCGCCCGACGCCCACGATGCACCCCGGGGTGGTCGAATCGAAGCGCGCGAAGAGCTGGTCGATGCGACGGACCGTCGAGTCGGGGAGCGACTGCGCGGTCGCGGCGATAGGGGCCAGCGTCGCCAGTGAAGCGACGACGGCGATGCAGGTGGCAACGAGCGAGGGAGTGGGGCGCGGGCGCATGGCGGGCGATGGCGCGAGGGTGGTGGGGCGGGCGAGACGTGGCAAACTGCACGGCGATCCCTACGTTCGCTTCCGATCCGACGATTCGTCAGTGGTACCTCCGACGCCGTGCACTTCGTGACGGCGACCGGTCCCGCCGGGGCAGCGCGGGACTGTTCCCATGCGTAGTATTTCGCGCCGACATGCTGCTTCCCGCCGGACGTCTACGGCACGCCGTCGGCACGCACACCAGACGCACACCTCGGAGACCTGAGATGCTCAACCGTCGCGCGTGGTTCCGATCGGCCGCGGGAAGCGGCGCAGCGCTCGCCCTCGCCCCTCGCCTGCTGCAGGCGCTGGAGCCGTTGCTGTCCCCGCTGCAGGGGACGCTCCTCAAGAAGGCGATTCCGGCGACCGGAGAACTGCTCCCCGTCATCGGGCTCGGGAGTTCGGCCACCTTTGCCAGCGTGGCCCGGAGCGAAGAGGTCAGCGCGCTCAAGGAGGTCTTTCGTGCGATGGTCGATCGCGGCGCGACGCTCTTTGATACGGCGCCGAGCTACGGCGCCTCTGAACAGGTGGCCGGCCAGATCGTGAACGAGTTGGGGATCGCCGACAAGATGTTCTGGGCGACGAAGCTCAACGCCGCCGGACGTGGCGCGGGGGCAACGACCGACCCGGCGGCAGCGCGCGCCCAGGTCGAGCGCTCCTTCGAACTGCTCAAGCGCCCGAAGATCGACCTGATCCAGGTCCACAACATGTCCGACGTCCCCACGCACCTGGGCATCCTCAAGGACTACAAGAAGCAGGGGCGCGTGCGCTACATCGGCGTGACGACGACCTTCGAGCCACAGTACCCGGGGCTCATCGAGGTGATGCGCAACGAGCCGCTCGACTTCATCGGCATCGACTACGCGGCCGACAACCGGCAGGTGGAGGAGGTCATCCTCCCGCTGGCGCAGGAGCGCAAGATCGCCGTGCTCGCCTATGCGCCGTTCGGCCGCACCTCGCTCTTCCGTCGCATCGGCGACCGACCGCTCCCCGACTGGGCCGCCGGTTTCGACGCCACCACGTGGGCCCAGCTCCTGCTCAAGTTCGTCATCTCGCACCCGGCGATCACCGCGGTGACGCCGGCCACGAGCCAGGCCCGGCACATGCTCGACAACATCGGCGGCGGCGTGGGTCGCCTCCCCGATGCCGCAACACGGCAGCGCATCATCGAGTTTGTCGATGCACTTCCGCCGGCACCGCCGCGCGGCCGTTAGGCACCACGCGGCGGGCCGGCACCGCCGCGCGGTGGGTCGGCCCCCCTCCCGCCGTATCGCCCCCCTCACGAACACTCGGGACCAGACATGACCAGCACCACCAACGGGTTGTCGGCGCGCTTGCGCGCCGCGGTCGGCGCACGCGACGGCGAAGGGGCGGTCCTCCTCTGGTCCACCGCCTACTACTTCCTCGTCCTCTGCGCCTACTACGTCATCCGCCCCATCCGCGACGACATCGGCGCGGCCAGCGGTGCCGAGAACCTGGCGTGGCTCTTCACCGGGACGCTGGCCGGGATGCTGCTCGCGCATCCGCTGTACACGACCGTGGTGGCCAAGGTCACGCGACGGCGCTTCGTCTCGTGGGCGTATCGCTTCTTCGCCCTCAACCTGGTGGCGTTCTACCTCTACTTCCGCAGCGCCGACCCGGCGCAGGCCATCTGGGCCGGGCGCATCTTCTTCATCTGGACGTCCGTCTTCAACCTCTTCGTCGTCTCGGTCTTCTGGTCGCTCACGACCGACCTCTTTCGCCCGGGACAGGGAAAGCGCCTCTTCGGCTTCGTCGCCGTCGGCGGCACGTTAGGCGCGATGCTCGGCGCCACCATCACCTCGTCGCTCGTCGGCGTCGTGGGGGGCGTCGGGTTGATGCTCGTCTCGGCCGTGATCCTCGAGCTGGCGGTACAGGCCGCGCTGGTGATCGACAAGCACGAAGGGGCGATGCGCAGCGCGGCGCTGGCCGAAGGGGAGCGGGCCTCCGACGCGACGCGTGATACGTCGAAGGAGGTGATCGGTGGCGGGATCCTCGACGGGATCAAGCACACCTTCTCGTCGCCGTATCTCTTCGGCATCGCCACGCTGATCCTCTTCTACACCATCTCGTCGACCTTCCTGTACTTCCAGCAGGCCGACATCGTGGCGGCCGCGTTCGGTGACAATCGCGACGAGCGCACGCGCGTCTTCGCCAACATGGACCTGATCACCAACGGCCTCACGCTCATCGCCCAGCTCTTCCTCACCGGTCGCGTGATGAAGTGGCTCGGCGTCGGCGCGGCCTTGGCCTTCCTCCCCGTGCTCACGATGCTCGGCTTCGGCATCCTGGGGATCGCGCCGGTGCTCTCGGTGCTGATCGTCTTCCAGGTGGCGCGCCGCGCCGGGAACTTCGCCATTCAACGCCCCGGTCGCGAGGCGCTGTTCACCGTCCTGCCGCGCACCGACAAGTACAAGGCGAAGAACTTCAGCGACACCTTCGTCTATCGTTTGGGCGATCAGGTAGGGGCGTGGTCGTACACCGGGATGGCAGTCTTCGGGCTGGGTGCCTCGGGGCTCGCCTTCACGATGGTGCCGTTTGCCGCGCTCTGGTTGCTGCTGACGGTGTGGCTGGGACGCAGTTACGCCAAGCTGGAGCGCGCCGGGAGTGGCGCGGCGAAGTAGGAGTCGGCGCGCGGCTCGCTAGAACCAGGCGTCCTGCATGTCGAACGGGGTGGTGTCGCCGCGCTCGAGCAGCGTGGCCAACTGCTCGGTGCGCGGCAGCTCCCAGCCGAACCAGTAGCGCGCCGCCTGCAGCTTGCCGCGATAGAACGCGTCCTCGGGTGCCGAACGCGCGGACGACAGGGCGCGCGAAGCGACGGTGGCCTGGCGCAGCCAGAGCCACCCGATGACGGTGCGACTGACGAGGTCGAGGTAGGCGCTGGCGTTGGCGAGCGCGAGCGACGGGTCGGTCGTCGCGCCCGAGAGCAGCAGCGTCTGTGTCACGCGCTCGAGCCGAGTGATGGCCTGGCCGAACTGGTCGCCGAGTGTGGCGAGCGGTTCGAGTTGTCCGGCGTCGCGAGCCGCCAGGCGCATGCGCGCGACGAGGGCGCGGAACCCGGCACCGTCGTCCTGCCGCACCTTTCGCCCGAGCAGGTCGAGCGCCTGCACGCCGTTGGTCCCCTCGTGGATCGGGTTCAGGCGGTTGTCACGGTAGAATTGCTCGATGGGATACTCGCGGGCGAAACCGTAGCCGCCTAACGTCTGCATGGCGAGCGAGATCGACTCCTGCCCGGCCTCGCCTGGCCACGCCTTGGCGATGGGGGTCAGGACCTCGAGCAGGGCGGAGGCGTCGCGCCGTGACGACTCGTCGGGGGCGGTGCGCTCCTCGTCGACGAGCCGCGCGCACTGCAGCACGAGCGCGAGTGCCCCCTCCGACGTCGCCTTCTGCGCGAGCAGCATGCGGCGCACGTCCGGGTGCTCGATGATCGTCACCGGCGGGCGGGACGGGTCCTTCTCACCCGCGAGGCGCCCCTGCCGGCGGGTGCGCGCGTAGTCGAGCGCGTGCTGATAGGCGGCCGCGGCCATCGCCGCCCCCGCGCGCCCCACGCCGATGCGCGCCTCGTTCATCATCTGGAACATGCACGCGAGCCCACGATGCGGCTCACCCACCAACTCGCCGACACATGGCTCCTGCTCACCGAAGTTGAGGATCGTGCTCGTGGTGCCGCGCCATCCCATCTTGTGAATGAGGCCGCCGAGCCGCACGCCGTTGGGGACGAGCGCGCCGCCATCGTCGCGCCGATAGCGTGGCACCAGCATGAGCGAGATGCCGCGCACACCCGGGGGCGCCCCCTCGATGCGGGCGAGCACCATGTGCACGATGTTCTCCGACATCTCGTGCTCGCCGCCGGAGATCCACATCTTCGTCCCGCTGATGAGGTAGGTGCCGGGGGGATGGCCGTCCCCGGCTGGGACGGCGCGGGTGCGAAGGTCGGCGAGCGACGAGCCGGCATCGGGTTCGGTGAGCGCCATCGTCCCGAAGTAGCGCCCCGTCAGGAGCAAATCGAGGTAGCGCGCACGCTGGTCCGGCGTGCCGAACGTCGCGACGAGGTTGGCGACGCCGGTGGTGAGGAGCGCGTACGACGCGGTCGCGACGTTGGCGGCGTCGAACCAGAGGAGCGCGGCCGAGGCGACGACGCGCGGGAGCTGCATCCCCCCTGACGCTTCATCGTGCGTCGCCGCGATGAACCCCGCCTCGGCCATCGCCCGCAGCGCTGCGTGCGCGGCGTCTGGAGTGACCACGCGGCCGTCGTGCACGAACGGCTCGTGCTCGTCGCTCTCGCGGTGGTGCGGTTGGAAGTGTGACTCGGCGAGGGCGCGCGCGGTGGTCAGGACCGCATCGAACGTCTCCCGCGAATGGTCGGCGTAGCGCGCGCGCGCCGTCAGCGTCTCGACGTCCAGGACTTCGTACAGTTGGAACTCGAGGTCGCGCGGATTGAGACGGGAGATCGACATGCGGAGTACAGGGGAAGGGGGGGCACGAGCGCGAGTGCGCGCGCGGGGCAAACGTACGCGCCCGGCCCCGGTTCTCAAGCACGACCCCGGGCGCGCGACGCCGAGCGTCGTGCGGAGTGACGGCCTGGGAGGTGACGGCTCGCGCCGGGCGCGTGCGAGGGGTAGCATCCGGCATGGCATACCTCGACCTCGTGACCCTCGTCGTGCGGGACTACGACCCGGCCATCGCCTTCTTCGTCGACGTCCTCCACTTCGATCTCGTCGAGGATGTGCCATCGCTGACGAACGATGGGCGTCCCAAACGCTGGGTCGTGGTGCGCCCCCCGGGTGGGGTCACGGGGCTCCTGCTGGCCCGCGCCGATGGTGAGGCGCAGTCGGCGGCGGTCGGGGCGCAGTTCGCGGGTCGCGTCGGGCTCTTCCTGCGCGTGGACGACTTCGACGAGGCGTACGCCCGCATGCAGGGAGCGGGGGTGACGTTCGTGTCGCCCCCGCGCCGCGAGGTCTATGGGATGGTCGCGGTCTTTCGGGACTGCGAGGGGAACGCGTGGGACCTGCTCGGGCCGCGCGCCGTGTGACGCGTGCCTGTGCGCGCCCGTGCGCGTGTCAGCGCGCGCGTGCGTATGCGTGCGACGTGGATCGCGTCGCGCGGGCCTAACGCGGCGTCGTGCCGGACAACGCGGTGCCAGCACACTCCCACGATCCCCCCGGATCGCCGTTGTACTGACACCTCGTTGCCCAGCGGTGTTCGTCCGCGCCACGAGGAAGTGCAATCGAGGGGCCCACGCGCGACCGTCAGGCAAGTCCAGTCACGACAGCGACTTCTGGCTCCGGAGTGCCTGACGGGGGCGACGCGTGCCGATGCAGGGCATTGCAACGCTGTATCGCCATGATGCAGAGAGGTCGCTGAGGTGGCAGCGCTCGCAGCGGTCCCCGGCGACGTGGCTGTCGTCGGCGCACGTCGGGACGAGGCGAATCGTTGCAGCTGACAGGCCCGCCATGCGAATGCTGCAATGCACTCCCGTGATCTGCGACACTTGCAGCTGCGCTCCGCCGGTACATAGTTCCCCGGCGACTCGTCCCGTGCTGATCGGAACGACGCGCCCTGCCCCTGCCATGCTGGAGACCGACTCGGCGACGGTGACCGAGCCCTCCCCCCGATCCGGCGCATGGGTGTTGACCTGTTGGGCGGTCATGGTGCCCTCGCCCGCGCGGACGCAGTCCCCGCGCCGCACCGCTGATCCGCGACACCAAACGAGAGAGCCGACCCTCATGCTCCGAAGAAACAGCGCGAGTGCACTCAGCCTGGTGGCGCTTGCTGCCATGGTGGCCGCGTGCGCCGATCCGACCATGCCGTCTCCGGTTCGTTTGTCACCCGACGAGCTGGACCAGCCCTCGGCGGCGGTGCAGGCGGCTGCGACGGTGGCGATGGGCCCGTACACCGTCACCATCACCGATCTAGGCGTTCCGACCGGGGGGACCTACTCCTCCGCCTACGCGATCAACAACCTCGGGCAGGTTGCCGGGATGTCGTCCAACGCGGCGGGGGCACTGGCTCCCCTGCTGTGGACCGGCGGCAGCTTCGTCACGATCCCCAACTTCGACCCGTCCGGACTGCTGATCCCGGTCCGGATCAACGATGGCGGGGACATGATCCTCAACGAGTCCATCGGCGGGACGTCGATCAACTACGCCATCTGGCGCCAGCCTAACGGGACATTCAACCGACTCCCGCCGTTTCCCGGCGGCGACGTGCTGCGCGTCTATGCGCGTGGCATGAACGCCGGTGGCTCGATCGCTGGCATGGTGCGTGAGCCCAACCTCGCGATGACGACGCACGGCGTTCTCTGGCAGAATGGTGCCTTCGTGCAGGACCTCGGGGCGATGGCCGGTTTCCAGTCGACCAATCCGCAGGACATCAACGACCTCGGGCAGGTCGTCGGGATTTCGACCAGCACCACCAACTTCAATTCGACCGCCTTCTCCTGGCAGAACGGGAGCTTCACCAACCTCGGCGCGCTGGTGGCCGGAGCCGCGTCCAGCGCGACCGCGGTCAACAACACCGGCACGGTCGTCGGGACGAGCAACGGTGGCTTCCCCGTACGCTGGGTCAACGGGGCGATCCAATCCCTCCCCGTTCCGGCCGGCGTGATCCAGCCGCAGCCAGTGGACGTGAACGATGCGGGCGACATCATCGGTTGGGGGACGTCGAGCGCGGCGGGAGTGCTCTACGCCTCGGCGTTCTGGCGCAACGGGGTGGGCTACCTCCTGCCGGCATGGCCGGGCGCTACGCAGACCATGGCGCGCAGCATCAACAACAACGGCGAGATCGTCGGCGAGGGGCCGCTCGTTCCCGGTGGGCCAATGCACGCCCTGCTGTGGAAGGTCACGACCGGGAGCCCGCCGCCCCCGCCGCCCGTCGGGAACACCGCACCTAACGCGACGCTCGTCGCCACGACCTCGACGCGGATCAGGGCCGGGGGCAAGGTGACCATGCGCGGCAGCTTCACCGATCCCGACAACGGCCCGTGGAGCTACCAGTTCGTCTGGGGGAACGGCACCTCGTCCGGGACCAGGACGACGGCCGGGAGCGTGACACTGAGCCACAAGTACGCGGCGCGCGGATCCTACGGCGTGAAGTTCATCGTCACCGACGCCAAGGGCGCGGCCGACACGTCGTCGGTGGTCACGGTGACGGTGCGTTAGGCGACCGTCGCGTCACCGTCGAACGTTGGTACAACGAGGGGCGGCTCCCAGGGCCGCCCCTCGTTGGCGCTCGGCCTCGCGCGCAACCCTCGCTACGCGGCCTCGAGCGATGCAAGTTTCCTCGCTGTGACCACTCCCCTGCCTTCACCCGCTGCGCCGGGTGCCCCGCGCACCGCCGGCACGTCCGGCGCGGCCGTCGTCATCATCGGCGGCGGCATCGTCGGCGCCTCCATCGCCTATCACCTCGCGGTACGCGGCTGCCGCGACATCCTCATCCTCGAGCGCTGGGAGTCACCCGCGACGGGGAGCACCGGCCGATCAGCCGGGGGGGTACGGCACCAGTTCAACACCGAGGTGAACATCCGGCTGTCGCAGTACGGCATCGAGCGGCTGCGGCACTTCACGGAGGAAATCGGCGGCTTTGCCCAGCTCCGGCAGGTCGGCTACCTCTTCCTCATCACGGATGGCGATACCTGGGGACGCTACCAGCAGCAGGTGCAACTCCAGCGACGGCTCGGCGTCCCCACGGAGCTGCTGACGGCGGCTGAAGCCGAGCGCCTCGTCCCCGGGACGGTAGTGGACGACGTCGTCGGCGCCACGTTCTGCCCGCGGGACGGCTACTGCGATCCGTACGGGATCGCGATGGGGTACCTCACGCGCGCACGCGAGCTGGGCGCGCGGGTCCGCTGTTCCTTGCCCGTCACCGCATTGCACGTCACGGCCGGGCGCGTGACCGCGGTCGAGGCAGGAGGCGAGACGATCGGTTGCGACGTGATGGTCAACGCCGCGGGCGCCTGGGCCGGCCAGGTAGGCGCCCTCGCCGGCCTGTCGATCCCGGTGCAGCCGTATCGTCGCACCATCTACATGACCGAGCCGTTTGCCGGACTCCCCGACGACATCCCCTTCTCGTTCGACGTGGCGAGCGGCTTCTACATGCGCAAGGAAGGGCGCGGGCTGATCTTCGGGCTCACCAACCCTAACGAGCCGTCGAGCGAACGGCTCGACGTGGACTGGGAGTGGTTCGAGACGGTGCTCCACCACGGCGTGCGGCGCTTTCCGCAGCTGCAGGACGCACAGCTGTCGCAGAAGAAGTGCTGGTCCGGGCTGTACGAAGTCACCCCAGATCACATGCCGGTGCTGGGCCGGCACCCCGACCTCCTCAACTACATCGATGCCAGCGGCTTCAGCGGGCACGGGGTGATGCACTCTCCGGCCACCGGCCTGCTGATGGCCGAGGAGATCCTCGATGGACGGGCGCACACGATCGACATCGACGAGCTGCGCATCTCGCGCTTCACACGGCGGTCCGTCGCAATCGAGACCAACATCTTCTAGCGCGTCGCCCGCTAGCGCCCCGCGACGAGCGTCACCGCGAGGCACCCGGCCACGATGAGGACGACCCCGGCCAGGCGTGGACCCGACATCCGCTCGCGCAGCAGCGCCCATCCCATCCACACCCCGACCGCGATGCTCACCTGGCGCATCCCCAGCACGTAGCTGGTGACGCCGGTGCGCAACGCGAGCAGGATGAGCAGGTACGACGCCGTGTTCATCGCCCCGATGCCGACGATGCTCGGCGCGTGTGCGCGCCACGCCTGTCGAGTCGCGCCAGATGCAACCCGCGTGGCCAGCCACACACCGTAGCCGAGCGCCACGAGGACGGTGTAGAGGTACATGTAGGCGAACGGCGCCATGACGGCCACTGCGCGCTTGTCCCAGACGGTGTAACCGGCGGCGACGAAGCCCGCCGCGATCGAGTACAGCGTGGCCCGCCCGCGCAGCGACGTCGCGAGCCCGCGAACGGCGGAGCGCGACCACTCGGGGAGGTTGAGGACGAGAATCCCGCAGACGATCGCCAGGAGTCCCGCGACGCCCAGCGGGGCGACCCGTTCGCCTAACGCGAACCACCCCGCCACCGGGAGGAAGGCAAGGATCGCCCCGCGCGAGATGGGATAGACCACCGACAGCTCACCGTGGCGATAGGCGCGCGCGAGGAACAGGTAGTTCAGCCCGACACCGGTGGCCGCGACGGCGGTGAACCAGGCGACCGTCGCCGCCTCGGGAAGGTCGGCGGCAAAGCCCCAGACGAAGACCGGGGCGAAGAGGACGACCTCGACGATCTTGCTGAGCGCCACGACCTCCTGCGTCCCGCCGGCGCGCTTGAGCAGGAGGTTCCACGAGGCGTGCAGGAGCGCCGAGAGAAGGACGAGGGCAATCGCGCTCAGCGGCATGGTGGGGGAATCTCGCCCGCCCGGCGCTTCCTCGACAGCCTCGCCGCGCACGCCCACATTCCAGCCGGTCACCCCCACTCGATCCCGACGATCCCGACGATGCGCGTTCGCCATCTCGTTCCGCTTGCGGCACTCGTGCCCACGCTGCTGCAGGCGCAGCAGCCGGCCCAGCCGCCCACCCAACCGCTCCCCCGCAACACCTTCTTCGACCTCGGTCGCTCGGCGCTCGAACTGCGCGGCCCTGCGCGCCCGGGCGTCTACCTTGCCTCGGTGGGACGCAAGTCGGTGGCGATGGGGACCGAGGATGGACGCTTCGAACTCTGGTCGTGGCCCTACAAGTGGCTGCACGACTTCCAGCTGTCCTTTCGCGTCCCCAAGTACACGGCCCCCATCCCGGGCAAGGACGTGGCGCGCTGGGTAAGTGTGCGACCGGAAGGGGTCACGATCGAGTACGCGTACGAGACCTTCACGGTGAAGCAGCACGTCTTTGCCGTACTCGACCAGCCGGCGACCATCATGCTGCTCGAGGTCGACGCCATCCGCCCCATGGAAATCGTCGCGACCTTCTCCCCCGATATCCACCTGGCGTGGCCGGCGTCGTTAGGGGGGCAGTACATCGCGTGGAATGCACCGGCCAAGGCCTTCGTCTTCTCCGAGTCCCGCCGCCAGGTCAACGGCTTCCTCGGATCGCCCAACGTGACCCAGGCGTCGGACGTCCCCGCCCACATGCTCTCGGCGGCGCTGCCGCAGTTCGTCATTGGGGTGGGGAGCGCGACGGAGCGCTACACCGAGCCGCGGTTGGGCGAGCCCCCCGGCGGCAACATCAACATCCACGAGGGGTTCATCCCCATCGTGATGGCTGGCGGCGAGATGCCACGCGACTCGGCGCGGGCGCTGTACAACCGGCTCGTGGCCCCTGGCGCCGCCGAAAGGGAGTGGCGCAAGCGCGTGGCGCACTTCGATTCGATTCGAACGCAGACCACTCGTATCGTCACCCCCGACAAGGCGCTCAATCGCGCCTTCGAGTGGGCCAAGGTCAACCTCGACGAAGCCATGGTCTGCAACCCCGACCTGGGGTGCGGACTCGTCGCCGGCTACGGCCTGTCCGGGGCGGCGAGCGATCGCCCCGGCTTCGGCTGGTTCTTCGGTGGCGACGCGGCCATCAACTCGTTCGGCATGAGCGGCGTCGGGCAGCGCGACCTCGTGCGCGATGGGGTGTTCCGCTTCTTTGCCAAGTACCAGCGCGCCGACGGCAAGATCACCCACGAGATCTCGCAGGGGGCGGGGAAGGTCGACTGGTTCGGGAAGTACCCGTACGCCTTCTATCACGGCGACACCACGCCGTTCTGGGTGCTGGCATTCGGCGAGTACTGGAAGCAGACCGCCGACACCGCACTGGTGCGCGAGTTGTGGCCCAACCTGCGGAGAGCATTCGAGTGGTCGCGCGCGGCCGACAGCGATGGCGACGGCTTGATGGAGAACACGATTGCCGGGGCAGGGGCGCTCGAAGTGGGCGACCTGCAGGAGGGGATCGTCTCCGACGTCTACCTGAGTGGCGTGTGGATCGCGGCGCTCGATCGCTTCGCGCGCATGGCCGACGCGATGAAGGAACCCAAGCTCGCCAGCGAGGCGCGCGCCATTCGCAGCAAGGCGCTGGCAACGCTCGAGCAGGCGCTCTGGATGCCGCAGCAAGGGCAGTACGCCTTCGCCATCCTCGAGGGGAAGAAGGTCAATGAGAACCTCACGTCGTGGCCGGCGACGGCGCTGTCGTTCGACGTGTTCGATGCCACGCGCGGCGCCGAGATGGTGGGGCGCCTGGCGAGTAACGAGATCATGACCGATTGGGGGGCGAGGCCGCTCTCGGCGCGCTCGTCGTTGTTCGATCCGCTGCACTACAACAATGGTGCAGTGTGGCCCTTTGTGACCGGATGGGTGGCGCTGGCGCAGTACCGCTATCACAACGCCCACGCCGGGCGTTTCGCGCTCGACGCCATCGCGCGCACCGGCTTCGACGAGGCGCTGGGGCGCAACCCCGAGGTTATCTCGGGGCGCGTCTACAAGCCGCTCGACACGGCGGTCCCGCACCAGTTCTTCGCAACCTCGATGGTGCTCACGCCGCTCGTGCGCGGGCTCCTCGGGATCGAGGTGGACGCGCCGGCGGGGCGCCTGCGCGTGGCCCCGCACCTGCCCGCCGACTGGGACACCGTGCGGGTCGAGCACCTGGCGGTGGGCGACGCCAGGCTCTCGTTGCAGCTGGTGCGCAACGGGCGCACGGTGACGCTGACGGTGGCGCGCGAGGGGATCGAGAAGGGGCGACCCATCACCGTCGAGTTCGCGCCGGCGCTCCCGCTCGGGGCAGCGACCGTGGTGCGCGATCGCGACGGGGCGTCGCTCGCCACGCAGGCGTTGCCCGGCGCCGTCATCCCCCGCGACTCGGCGGCCCTCGGTGACGCAGTGCAGCTGGCGGTACGTTGGGAGGGAGGATGGGAGGTCACGCCGCCGCGGCAGGCCCCGCGCATCGGCGACCGATCGGCAGCGCTGCGCATCGTGCGCGAACGCGTGCAGGGGGGGCGCTATGTGGTACGCGTCGAGGGACGTGCCGGGCAGGTGTACACACTGCGCCTCCGCGCCCCGCGCGGCGCGCCGTCGGCCGTCACTGTCCTCCCGGCCCAGCAGGCGATGATGCCGCTCCGCATGAGTGATCCCGATCACGCCGGGTGGGTGAACCTGACCGTCGAGTTCCCCTCACAAGGGGGCGATGCCGACGGCTTTGTCTCCCTCGACCTCGTCTTTGCAGCTTCCTGACGCGGGAACGCGCCGGGGTGTAGGGGGGGACACGCGATCGCGTGTCCCTTAACACGAACGGAGCGACGACGTCTGATGCAGTGGAAGGACCGACGACGCCGTGCCGTGGCCAGAACAAGTGGGGAATTCGTGCGGTCGGCTGATGCGGCCTGCCGTGTGAAGATCCTGTGAAACCCGCCATGCTCGAGCTGTGCAGGTGACGGCTCGGACGTTAGGCGACGATACTGATCGTGTCGCAAGGATGTGTGCGTCTCTGGGGGGAGCGCCACATACGGCACACCCCTGGTCAGCGAAAGCTGCCAGGGGTGTTGTCGTGTCCGTCACGCCGAGGTGGGTGAGGGCTACGGCGACATCACCTCCCCCAACGCCTCCAGCACCCCCTGCACCTCGCCTAACGTGTGCTCGCCCATGTGCCCGACGCGCACCATGTCGTCCTTGAGCGCGCCGTAGCCGGTGGCCAGCACGAAGCCCTTGGCCTTCATCGCCCCCACCACGACAGACCCCTTGGTCCCCTCGGGCATCAGGATGCAGGTGACACCAGGCGAACGGTAGCCGGCAGGTGCAAACACCTTGAGCCCGCGCTGCTCGGCCCACCCCCAGGTGTACGCCGCCATCTCCGCATGGCGCGCCCACCGCGCCTCCACCCCTTCGGCCATCATGTGGTCGAGCTGCAGATCGAGCGCGTACAGCAGCGAAACCGCCGGCGTGTTGGGCGTCTGGTTCTTCTTGAAGTACTCGTCGAACTCCAGCAGGTCGAAGTACAGCCCGCGACGCTCGCTCTGCCGCGCACGCGCGAAGACCCGCTCGTTCGCCGTGCAGAATGCCAGCCCCGGCGGGAGCGCCAGCGCCTTCTGTGAGCCCGTGAGCACATAGTCCAGCTCCCACGCGTCACTCTCCACCGCACCGGCCGCCAGCGACGACACCGTGTCGATGACCACCGCCACATCGCCCGACGCATGTGCCGCAGCCGCGAGGTCGCGAATGGGATTCAGCACCCCGGTCGACGTCTCCGAGTGCACGATGGTGACGACGTCGTATTCCTTCTGCTTGAGCGTGTCGGCCAGGAGTTCGGGCGAGACATACTCTCCGAACGGCACCTCGAGCTTGTCGGCCGCGATCCCGGAATTGACGCTGGCCTTGTAGAAGCGCTCGGAGAAGGAGCCGTTCACGAGGCAAAGAACGCGCTTGAGCGTCGCGTTGCGCACCCCCGCTTCCATGAGCCCGGTGGCCGACGACGTCACCGTGTAGACGGGACGCGTGGTGCGAAAGACCGCCTGCAGCTTGGGGGCGACGCGCGCCATGAGGTCCTCGACGTCCTTGCCGCGGTGCCCGATCATCTGCTGGGTCATCGCGTACAGCACGTCGTGGCGCACCTCGGTGGGGCCGGGGAGGAAGAACTTCCCGAACGGCGGCGCCTTGACGCTCACGGCGGGAGTGGCGGTGGGTTCGATGACGGTGCTCATGAGGCAGCCCGGTCCGGCGGAAGGTGAACCGACGCCGCGAGCAGCGCTCGCCCGGCGTCGAGGAGTGAAAGCAGTTCTGGGTGCTGCGCGGCGCCGTCGTCGCCCAGGGCGAGCGCCAGCACGGGAAGGAGCGAGTTGGCGTGCACCACCACATGCGCCTCCGCGACCACGCGCGGGCGCGCGACCACACCGGCAAAGCCAACGAAGCAGTCGACGATCGGCTTGGCATCGAGGTCGGTGTTGCCGTCACCCACCAGCATCACCGGTCGCGCCAGCGCGCCTAACGCCTGGATCACCGCCGGCTTGCCGCCGTCGCGCGTGAGCGGCGACCCCTCGTCAAAGCCTGCGTAGTGTCCCGCCTCGTCGAAGGAGAGATCCACCGCGTGCACCTTGTCATGCGCGATGCCGAGTGCGTCGGCGACGTACAGCACCGCCGGGCGCAACCCGCCCGAGATGATGTGTACGTCGACGCCGGCACGATGCAGCCCGTCGACGGTCTCCCGCGTCCCCGGCACCAGCCGCTCGACGTACATGCGGCCAATGCGCTCGATCTCGCCGCGCGTGGGCTTGATGATGGCCAGCCGCCGCGCGTACACCGACTCGAGCGGCACCTCCCCGCGCATCGCCGCCTCGGTGAGCGGGACGATCTGGTCGCGATACTCACGCGCCAGCTCGTCGATCCCCTCCATGGCCGAGAGGGTGGTGTCGCAGTCGAAAAGAACCGTGCGAAACATCAGACGAGTCTCCGAGCCGAACGCCGCAACTCAGCGCCCGTCCATCTCGTCTTCTCGTCTTCTCGTCTTCTCGTCTTCCCCATGCTAGATGTGTATCGCCCGCCCGAGCACCGCCAACGCCGCTTCCTTGGTCGTCTCCGACAACGTCGGGTGCGAATGCACCGTGATCCCGATGTCTTCCGACGAACCGCGATACTCGAAGGCCAGCACCACTTCGGCCAGCAGGTCCGACACGTTGGCGCCGATCATGTGGCAGCCTAACAACTCATCCGTCTCGGCATCGGCGATCATCTTCACGAAGCCATTGGTCTCGGCCATCGTGCGCGCGCGACCGTTGGCCGAGAAGGGGAACTTCCCGACCTTGTACTTGCGGCCGGAGGCCTTCACTTCCTGCTCGGTGAGGCCCACGGTCGCCACTTCGGGCCAGGTGTAGACGACGCCCGGCATCGAGCGATAGTGCATGTGCGCCGGCTTGCCCGCGATCACCTCGGCGGCCACCACCCCTTCTTCCTCGGCCTTGTGGGCCAGGAGCTTTCCCCCCACCACGTCGCCGATGGCGAAGACGTTCGGCAGGTTGGTGCGCATCTGGTCATCGACGATCACCTCGCCGCGCGGCCCGATCTGCAGGCCTAACGCGGCCGCGTTCACCCCGTGCAGCGCCGGGCGCCGTCCCACGGAGACGAGGACGTAGTCGGCGTCGAGCACCTCGGGGGTGCCACCCTTCTCGATGGTGACCAACACGCGCGACTCCTCGACCGTCGCCCCCGTGACCTTGGTCCCGGTGCGGATGTCGAGCCCCTGCTTGCGGAAGATGCGGTCGGCTTCCTTGGTGATGTCGTCGTCGTTGCCGGGGAGGATCGTCGGCATGAACTCGACGACCGTCACCTTGGCCCCTAACCGCCGCCAGACGGAACCCAGCTCAAGCCCGATCACCCCGCCACCGATGACGACGAGGTGGCGCGGCACCTCGGGGATCGCGAGCGCACCGACGTTGGAGAGCACGCGCCGCTCGTCGAACTTGAGGAACGGGAGCTCGGACGGGACCGAGCCAGTGGCGATGATGACGTGCTTGGCCTGGTAGCTCGTCACCGATCCGTCATGCGCCGTGACATCGACGACGTTCCCCGCCTTGAGCGTCCCGCGCCCGCGGGCCCAGGTCACCTTGTTCTTCTTGAACAGGAACTCGACCCCGCGCGTGTTGGCCGAGACCACCTCGTCCTTCCGCTTGTGCATCGTCGCCAGGTCGAAGCGCAGCCCGTCAAACGCGAGGCCGTGCTCGTGGGCGTGCAAGCGCGCGAACTCGTAGTGCTCCGACGACTGAAGCAGCGCCTTTGAAGGGATGCACCCGACGTTGACGCAGGTTCCGCCGAGCGTCTTGTCCATCTCGACGCACACGGTCGAGAGTCCGAGCTGCGCCGCGCGGATCGAGGCGACGTAGCCGCCGGGGCCGCCGCCGATGATCACCACGTCGGCGGCAAGGAGTTCGTTCGCCATCTGGAGGCTTGGGCTGTGAGAGGAGGGGAGGGCGAAAATTAAGCGGGTGTGGCCGCTCATCGCGACCACACCCGCCCCCGCACCGCGGTCCCCTGCGGTGCCCCAATCCGTCGTGTGTTACGCCGCTCGCGTGGAGCTGTCGGCGCGTGTGGCCGAGAATCGTCCACTGCGCAACGTGTTCCGCCAATTCTGGACGCGCGTGTAGAACGTCCCCTCGATGCTCTCACCCTGGCGCGTTCCCTCGAAGACCGTCATGACGTCGGCGTTCTCACGCGGACAGTAGTACGGACCCACGAGCGCCACGAAGACAGCGTTGGCGGCCTCGAGCAGCTTCATCCCAGTCGGAGCGACGTCCCTGGTGGCGAAAAAGAGGAAGCGCCCGGCCACGGCGGCATCGCTGGAGTGATCGCGAAGGAGGGTGAACGGCACCTTCTCTCCGGTTCCATCGATGACCATCTCACCACGCCAGTTCCCGGCGAGCGCGCCGATGGCCGCGGCCACACGCGGGTCGTGGCGAGAAGGCGGAAGCGGGGTGAAAGCGTAGTTGGTCATTGGGCGGGTCCTCTGATCGTCGTACGGGAGCGGCGGCGGCGGAGTTTCGCATCCGCGCATTTCTCACTCGCTGCTCCTTTTGATGCCCCGACGAGAGAAATGGTTTACGTGCCCCGCGGAGGTGAAGCGGGCGCGCAGGCCAGGTGACTGCCACGGGTGAACGTGCAAAGCGGGGGCAGCCGCCAGATTCGGCGCCGCCCCCGCTGCGTGTTCAAGTGATTGTTCGTCGACTCGCCCGTCCGGCTGCTGAGACTACTCCACCACCATCAAGGCGGGATCCTCCATCAACTCCTTCACCTTGACCAGGAAGAGCACCGCCTGCTGACCGTCGATGATCCGGTGATCGTACGAGAGCGCGACGTACATCATCGGGCGCACGACGATCTCGCCGTTCACCACCATCGGGCGATCCTGCGTCTTGTGCAGGCCGAGGATGCCGACCTGTGGGAAGTTGATGATGGGCGTGGAGATGAGCGAGCCGAAGACGCCGCCGTTGGTGATCGTGAACGTCCCGCCCGTGAGATCATCCATCGTCAGCTTGCCGTCGCGCGCCTTCTTCGCGACCGCGGTGATGGCGCGCGCGATGTCGAGCAGGCTCAGCGAATCGGCATCCTTGAGGTTGGGGACGACGAGCCCGGCATCGGAGGCAACGGCGATCCCCATGTTCACATAGTGGTGATACTGGATGTGATCGCCATCGACCTTGGCGTTCACCACCGGGAACTGCTTGAGCGCCATGCACGCCGCCTTCACGAAGAAGGGCATCATCGACAGGCGGACGCCGTGCTCTTTCTCGACCTTTTCCTTGATCCGCGCGCGCAGCGACTCGACCGCGGTGAGATCGATCTCGTTGAACGTGGTGAGGTGCGCCGTGGCGTGCTGCGCCTCCAGCAGGTGCTCGGCGATGCGACGTCGGCGCGTGGTCATCTTCTCGCGCGATTCGCGCGGGCCACCGACGGCAGGGCGGGCCGGTGTCGACGCCTTGGCCGGCGCCGGCGCTGCGGCGGCCGACGGTGCGGGAGTCGGCGGGGCAGGCACTGCGACCGGCGCCGCGACTGGAGCCGCGGCCGGAGCCGAGACGGCCGGCATCGCCGACGTCGACGCTGCGGCCAAGTGTTCGACGACGTCCGGCTTGCTCACGACGCCACCGCGGCCGGTGCCGGCGACCTGGGAGAGGTCGACGCCCTGTTCGGCCGCCAGACGGCGGGCGGCGGGCGAGCTCTTCTCTGCCGACGACGTCGCGATCGGGGCGACCACCGCGGGCGCAGCGGCCGCGACTGGCGCCGCAGCGGCCGGTGCCGGCGCGGGGGCCACAGCGGGGGCCACCGCGAGGGGGGCGGGCGCGGGTTCGCTCGCGCTCGCGGCGCCGGCGGCGGCATCGTCGATGTCGCCCAGGACGTCGTTCACCGCCACCACATCGCCCTCGGCCTTGGCGCGGCGAACCAGAACACCTGCTTTCAGCGCCGGAACCTCGACCGTTACCTTGTCCGTCTCCAGTTCGACCAGCGTGTCGCCCGCGTTCACACGGTCCCCTTCCTTCTTGAGCCATCGGGAAATCGTGGCTTCGACGATGGACTCACCGAGCACGGGGACTTTGATCGAGAGCATTGCCTGATTTCCGGACTGGGACGAGGTGACACGCCCGCGGCTGGCCACGACGGCGAGATGCCGCAGTAAGGGTGCCGGAATCTATTCCAGTGCTTTCGCCCCGACCACTCAACCCTACGGGACCACGTGCGCGCTCTGACCATATCGGCACATGGCGGACTGGAACAACTCCAGCTCCGCGACGACCTCCCCACCCCCGAGATCGCGGCGTCTTCCGACGTGCGGGTTCGCATGAAGGCGGCGGCGCTCAATCGGCTCGACCTGTGGATGCTCGGTGGGCTCCCCCACATCAAGATCGCGCCGCCCTGGATCGTGGGCTCCGACGGGGCGGGGGTCGTCGAGGCGGTCGGCGACGCCGTGACGTCGGTGAAGGTGGGGGACCACGTGGTGCTCAACCCCGGGAAGAGCTGCCGGCAGTGTGAGTACTGCACCAGCGGAGACTCCCCGTTGTGCCTCAAGTACGGGATCATGGGCGAGCACTACTCGGGGACCATCTGCGAGCAGCTCGTCGTCCCCGAATGGAACGTCGTCCCGATCCCCGCGCACATCCCGATGACCGAGGCGGCGGCCTTTCCGCTGGCGTCGCTCACGGCGTGGCGGATGATGGTGAGCAAGGCGCGCGTGCGCGCGGGCGAGCACGTCCTCATCTGGGGGATCGGCGGCGGCGTTGCCTTGCAGGCGCTGCAGATCGCCAAGGCGCTCGGCGCGCACACCTGGGTGACCTCGGGAAGCGACGACAAGCTGGCACGTGCCAAGGCGTTAGGCGCCGACGAGGTGATCAACCACGCACAGGTCGACGTGGGCAAGGAGGTCCGCAACCGCACGTCCAAGCGCGGCGTGGACGTCGTGATCGACAGCGTGGGGGAAAAGACCTGGGGGCAGTCGCTCTTCGCGTTAGGCAAGCGCGGACGCCTGGTCACCTGCGGCGGGACGTCAGGGCCGATGCTGCAGATGGACGTGCGGCGCCTCTTCTGGAACCAGTGGACCATCATGGGCTCGACCATGGGGAACGAAGAGGAGTTTGCGGCGGCGGCGGGCGAGTTTGCGCGGGGGCAGTTGCACGCGATCGTCGACTCCGTCCACGACATCACGCACGGCGCAGATGCATACGCGCGCCTGATGTCGGGCGAGCAGTTCGGGAAGGTCGTGGTCTCCCTCTAGTGGTAGCGACCTTGGCCGCGTGGCAGGGACCCCGACGTACACCACCCGCCCTACCACTGGGAGGGGGGCGTTCGTGAGCGAGGGGGCGAAGTACTCCACCGAGGAAGAGGCGGCGGTGCGGGCGGCGGTCGCTGCCGGGGAGGGGGCGACCTGTCCCCGTTGCGCGGTGCGGATGACACGCCGCTCCATCGGGGGTGGGTCGTTCGGGCTGGGGTATGCGCGGCGGCGCGAGTGGTTCCTCTGCCCCTCGTGCCACCGGTCGGTGATCTTCGATCTCAAGCGCGGGACGCGGAACTAGGAGCCATCTCACCAGCGGTCGACGGCTCCCGGTCGTCGCGCTACGGCGCCCCGCCCAGCGCACCCCGCAGCAGTCGCCACGTGAGCATGGCGCCCCCCACCACCACTGTCGCCACGACCACGACGGCCGCGCCGCCCAGCAGGACAACCAGCCGCGTGTCCGCTCGCGCGGTAGCCGGCGCCCCGAGCGCCTCTCGCTCCAGGAGCGCAAGGTTTCGCACGTTGGCCTTCCACGCCATGTCGAACAGGTCGCCGAGCAGCGGAACGGAGCCTAACGCGGCATCGAGCACGAGGTTGGCCGTGATGCGCACGAGCACGCCGCGCGGGACGCCGCGTCGAGCCGCCTCCATGAGGATCGCCGCGCCGAGCAGCGCCCCAGCCGCGTCGCCCACCCCGGGAATGAGCCCCAGGATCGGGTCGAGTCCGATGCGAAAGCGCGTCCCGGGAATCCCGATCCCCTCGTCCAGCCAGTAGGCGAGGCGACGAAGGTGTTGCAGCCGGTTCGACGGCAGGGGAACGCGCGTTGGCGTCGCACTCTTCATGGAGAAACGGGTGACGGGCGTGGCGCCGCTGGTGTCGGTCATGCAACGATAAGCCGTGGGTGACGCCGTGGGCACGTGCGCGAAGGTGCTCATACCCCGCACATCGTGGTCGGTTGTCTTGCCTCGCTCCCTGGTCACAGATTCGTTTTGCGGATCGGCGCGCGAGCGCTCTCCTCTCGTCGCTCCCGCCTCACCGCCAGGCCGATACCGATGCCGACCATTCACGCCGACGATCCTCGCGCCATCGCGCTCACGACGGCGATTCGCGCCGGCCAGTTCGAGACGCTGCAACGCCACCTGCGCGAACACCCCGAGCTCGCCGCCGCGTCAATCGTCGATGCGCGCGGTGTGTCGCGGTCGCTGCTGCACGTCGTCGCCGACTGGCCAGGCCACTTTCCCAATGCCGCCCGGTGCGTGGCCGTACTCGTTGCAGCTGGCGCCAACCCGAACGTCCGGCTCGTGCCGGCGCCCCCCGCACCGCCCGGGGAAACACCGCTGCACTGGGCCGCCAGCAGCGACGATGTCGACGTGGTCGACGCCCTGCTGGACGGTGGCGCCGACATCGAGGCGCCTGGCGCACCCTTCACGGGAGGGACGGCCATGTCGAACGCCGTCGTCTTCGCGCAGTGGCGCGCCGCGCGCCGGCTGGTCGACCGCGGCGCCTCCACGACGCTCTGGCAGGCGGCGGCCCTGGGGGTGATCGATCGCGTGCAGCTCGCCCTCCACGGCGCGACGCCGCCGTCGGCCGAGGCCATCACCAACGCACTCTGGCACGCCTGCCGCGGTGGTCAACACGCGGTCGCGGTGCTGTTGGCGGAGCGAGGGGGCGACGTGAACTGGATCGGGCACGACCACAAGTCGCCACTCGACGTGGCGTACGAGAGCGGCAACCGCGAGTTGGTCTCGTGGTTGCAGTCGGCGGGCGCTATTCGCCCGACGGCACGTTAGGGTCGATCAGCCGCAGCCGCGCCCGCGCGGCATCGCGCACCTGCTCGACGGTCTCGTCGGCCCCCGTGCGTCGAATCACCATGCCGAGGTACGCGGCGATCACCTCGGACTGAATCTCCCGCAACTCGCGCTGCGATGCGGTCGCCGCAATCCGCGACAAGAGCTTGCGGCGACTTTCGTGGTCGAGTCGGTTTGAGCCGGGCCCCTTGGGAGGGGTCGCCGCCGGCGACTTCGTCCCGCTCTGGGGCGGTGTCGCCGAGGGGGCGGTGCTCGCCGAGGGGGCGGTGCTCGGCGAGGGGGCGGTGCTCGGCGAGGGGGCGGTGCTCGGCGAAGGGGGGCGCTCGCCGGCCCGTCGGGCAACGCCTGCGCGGTGTGCGAGTCGGAGTCGCTCACCCTGTCCCCCCGTTCGGTGGTCGTGCCATCACGAGACTCCTCGCGCCATGCACATGTCAGGTCGCGATTGACTGTTCATGAATCCGCGTTCCACCTACTTCGAGCGTAAGGTGGTGGGTGTGCGATAGGAACGGGAGTCCTACTGAAGCCTTTTTTATGACTCGAGTCCGATCAGAGGATTCGCCCGTCCGCTGCCGTTGGTGCTGGCCGGACCGGCGTCTCGTGCCGTACCGTCAGCCGCATCGATCCCCGCCGGTTTCTCTCGCCTCCCCTCTCCCCCTCATTCTTCCCCGTCCATGACGCTGTTCGTGACGCGGTTCGTGAAGTCGTCGGTCCTGATCGGTGTGTGTGCCTCTCTGGGCTTGCTGGCCTGCTCGGCGGCAAAGGCCGGCGATCAGGCGGAGGGTGGGGGTGGGGCGTCGGGGCGCGAGAGCGCTGACATCCTGGTGACCGGCGGAACGGTCATCACGATGGACCCTACCCGGCGCGTCATCGAGGATGGCGCCGTGGCGATCCGCGGCGATCGCATCGTCGCTGTCGGCAGCTCGAGCGAACTCGCGGCGAGGTTCGCCCCCACCGAGACCATCGATGCCAGGCGCAAGATCGTGATGCCTGGCCTCATCGATGGACACGGGCACGCCGGACACGGTCTCGTGAAGAGCCTGGGGATGGACACCGAGGAGTGGTATCCGGCGACCGAGAAGATCTACGCGCACGGATCCACCGTCGACTTCTGGCGGGCGGAGGCCCTGCTGACGGGGGTCGAGCGCGTGCGGTTCGGCGTGACGACGGCACTCTCGCTCTTCGGTGGCGGCGACATGGTGATGCGGACCGACGACGTGCGATACGGCGACGCCTATCTCAAGGCCACGCAGGAGGTGGGGCTCCGCTACTTCCTCGCGGTGGGGCCGCGGCGTCCGCCGTTTCCCAAGCGCTTCACCGAATGGCAGGGCGATTCGGCAATCGAACGCGACGTGTCGTTCGAGCGGCAGCTCGAGGTGTCGGAGGCGCTCATCAAGAAGTGGCACGGCGCGGGCGATGGGCGCATCAACCTCGCCGTCACCTTCGCCACGCATCATCAGGATGAGACGCCGGTCTCTGGCGCCGCACTCGCGGAGCTCAAGGCCCAGGCGCGTGCCACGCGTGAGCTCTCCAGGCGCTACAAGCTCGTCTTCACGCAGGACGGCCACACCACCGGGACGGTGAAGTTCGCGCACGAGCAGCTGGGGATCCTCGGCCCCGACGCGATCCTGTCGCACGCGACCGAGTTCACCGACGAGGAGATCGGGATCCTCGTGAAGACGGGGACGAAGATCGTGCACAACCCCAGCGCGAACGCGGCCATCCGTCGCCGGTTCCAGCTGGTCGAGCTGCTCGACGCGGGCGTGACGGTGATGCTGGGTTCCGACGGCGTGGCGCCCGACCGCAGCTTCGACATGTTCCGCCACATGTTCCAGGCGATGCACTATCATCGCTTCCACTTCCGGGACACGAACGTCCTCCCGGCGGGAAAGGTGCTGGAGATGGTGACGATCGACGCAGCGCGCGCGCTGGGGATGGAGCGGGAGATCGGCTCACTGGAGGCGGGGAAGAAGGCCGACCTGATCCTCATCGACTGGTTCAGGCCGCACATGATGCCGATGAACATGCCGCTCTATCGCGTGGCCTACTTCGCGAACGGCAACGACGTCTCGACCGTATTGGTGAACGGGCGCGTGGTGATGCGCGACCGGACGGTGCTGACGGTGAACGAAGCCGAGGTGCTGACGCTCGCCCAGCGTGAGGCGGATGCGGCCATGGCGCGCACCGGGTTGCAATCGCTGACGGCGACGCCCGAGGGGTTCTGGGGGAGGAGTCGTTTCCCGGCGCGCTGATGCCGGCTCGCAGGGCAAGGGCGGCACTCTGGCAGGGTCGAGTGCAGGCCACACACGGGGACGGATGACGGACCACCGACAGGGGGACTGCGTTGCGACGACGGTTGATGCCTAACGCGATTGGGGCACTCTTGCTCGGCGGCGTCTTCGGCGTTGCGCTGTGCCCCGCGATCGATGTGCGAGGAAGCACCGTGCTGGCGCAGGGCGCGACCTACGACGTGATCATCACGGGCGGGCGCGTCGTCGACGGAAGCGGGGCGCCGTGGTTCACCGCCGACGTCGGAATCGTCGGCGGTCGCATCGTGCGCGTCGGCGCGCTTGCAGGGGCAGCGGCGACGCGCCGAGTGGATGCCACCGGCCTGGTGGTCGCGCCGGGCTTCATCGACCCGCACGCGCATGCGCGGGAGCGACTCTTCGACCTGCCGACCGCCGAGGGGTACCTGCTGCAGGGGATCACCACCGTGGTGGACGGGAATGACGGCAGCTCGCCGCTCCCGGTGGCTCCCTACCTCGCGCGGGCCGCGGCGGCGCACTTCGCGCCGAACGTGGCGCTCTTCGTGGGGCATGGCACGGTGCGTGACCAGGTGATGGGCTCGGCCAATCGCAAGGCGACGCCGGCCGAACTCGACTCGATGAAGGCGCTCGTGGCGACGGCCATGCGCGAGGGGGCGTTAGGGTTGTCGACCGGGCTCGCCTATGTCCCGGGCACCTTTGCCCCCACCGACGAAGTCGTCGCCCTTTCGGCGGTCGCGCGCGCCCATGGCGGGATCTACACCTCGCACATGCGCGATGAGGGGGGCGGGGTGATCGCGTCGGTGCAGGAGACGATTCGCATTGGCGAGGCGGCGCGCATCGCCGTGCACATCAGCCACCACAAGGTCGGCGGGCGGCGCCAGTTCGGACAGAGCGTGCAGACGCTCGCACTCATCCAGTCGGCGCGCGCGCGCGGCGTGGACGTGACCTTCGACGTGTACCCGTACACCGCGTCGCATACGGGGCTGAGCCTGATCTTTCCGCGCTGGGCGATGGCCGACGACGGGCTCAATGCGCGTTTGACGGACCCGAAGGTGCGCGACGAGGTGAAGCGCGGGATGCTCGACTTCATCGACGAACGATTCGGCGACGATCCGGCGCGTATCCAGCTCGCGCGTTGCTCGTTCGATCCGTCGCTGGGCGGCAAGACGATCGCCGACCTGCTCACCGCGGCGGGGCGTCCGCTGACGCAGTCGGCGACGGCCGACATGGTGATCGACTTGCAGCTCAAGGGCGGCTGCAGCGCGATCTTCCACGCGTACGACGAACCCGACGTCGAGCGCCTGATGCAGTCGCCCTTTGGGATGATCGGCTCCGACGGCAGCCTAACCCGGCTGGGCGACGGGGCCCCGCATCCGCGCGCCTTCGGCACGTATCCGCGGGTGCTGGGACGCTACGTCCGCGAGCGACACGTGCTGTCGCTGGAGGACGCGGTGCGCAAGATGACGTCGTTCCCGGCGGCACGACTCGGGCTGCAGGATCGTGGGCTCGTGCGCGAGGGGATGGCCGCCGACCTCACGATCTTCGACGCGGCGGCGATCATCGATCGCTCGACCTTCACGTCGCCGCACCACTATTCGCAAGGCGTGCGCTACGTCCTGGTGAATGGGGCGCTCGTCATCGATCGCGGAACGCACACCGGCGCCCGCCCCGGCCAGGTCCTCAAGGGCCCCGGGGCGCGACCATGAACATCGCGAGGCGATGCTTGGGATGACCGAACTCCCGCACGCCGTCTCATTGCTTCACACCGGCCAGGGCGCGAGCCACGTGCCCCCACACTGCAGCAGCGAAATCTCCCGCCTCCCCTCTTCCGTCTCCCGCCCCCAAGGAATGGTGCCCATGCCCAGACTCCACTCGCTGCGGATCCTCTCCGCCACCTTGCTCGCGCTATCGTTCGCCTTGCCGCTGACGGCGCAGGAGAAGCCGTCGGACTCGCTCCTCACCGTCAATCACTATCTCGACTTCGAGACGGTCTCGGGGGCACAGGTCTCGCCAGATGGCGGGCGCATCATCTACACGCGCCGCTTCGTCGACAAGCAGAAGGACTCGTTCGAGTCATCGCTCTGGATCATGAACGCCGACGGGAGCGAGAACCGGTTCCTGGTGCGCGGGGGCAGTCCAGTCTGGTCGCCCGACGGGACGCGCATCGCCTACCTCGCCGAAGGGGCGCCGGGTGGGGCGCAAGTGTACGTGCGCTGGATGAACGCCGAGGGGGCCACGTCGCAGGTCACGCGCGCGACGTACGCGCCGGCCGACATCCAGTGGTCGCCCGACGGCAAGTCGATCGGCTTCGCGATGTACCAGCCCAAGCCCGACTCGTGGGCCATCGACCTGCCGGCACCGCCGCCAGGCGCAACGTGGACGGCACCGCCGCGCTACGTGAACAAGGTGCACTATCGCGCCGACCGGCAGGGCTTTCTGGAGCCAGGCTTCGTGCACCTGTACATCGTCCCCGCCGACGGGGGGACGCCGCGCCAGCTCACCAAGGGCGAGTGGAATGCGGGGTCGCGATTCGACGGGCAGCCCGGATCGGTGGGATGGGACTTCACGCCCGATGGCAAGTCGATCGTCTTCGACGGCTTGATGGAGGAGACGAGCGACAAGAACTACCGCGACAGCGATCTCAACGTCGTCGACATCGCCACGGGGGTGATGCGCAAGCTCACCGCGCAGCGCGGATCCTGGTCGTCGCCCGCGGTCTCGCCCGATGGGAAGTGGATCGCCTTCGCGGGCCACGCGTCGACCCGGGATTCCTACAAGACCGCGGAGCTGTTCGTCATGGCCGCTGACGGCTCGGGGATGAAGAAGATCTCCGGGAACCTCGACCGCGACGTGGGCGACCTCACGTGGGCGCGCGACAACAGCGGCGTCTACTTCACGGCCAGCGATCGCGGGACCAACCAGCTCTTCTTTGCCAGCGCGGCCGGCGTCGTACGCCCCATCACCGCCGGGCAGCACATGTTCTCCCTCGGCTCCATCGCGTCGAACGGGACGGTGGTCGGGACGCGCTCCACCGCGCAGGAGCCGGCCGATGTGGTCCGCTTCCCGCTCACCAACCCGTCACAGCTCACGCGCCTGACGAGCGTGAATGCCGACATCCTCGCCAACAAGAAGCTGGGCGCGATCGAGGAGTTGTGGATCACGTCGAGCGGCGGAACCAAGGTGCAGGGGTGGCTCATCAAGCCGCCGAACTTCGACCCGTCCAAGAAGTGGCCGCTGCTCATGGAGATTCACGGCGGGCCGCACGGGATGTACAACGTCGGCTTCAGCTACATGTACCAGAACTTCGCCGCCAACGGTTACGTGGTGCTCTATACCAACCCGCGCGGCTCGACGGGGTACGGCTCCGCGTTCGGCAATGCGATCATGAAGAAGTACCCCGGCGTCGACTACGATGACCTGATGGCCTCGGTCGACACGGTCGTGGGGCGTGGATACGTCGACCAGTCGCGCATGTACGTCGGCGGTTGTTCGGGCGGTGGTGTGTTGTCCAGCTGGATCATCGGCCACACCAACCGGTTTGCGGGGGCCGCGGTGCGCTGTCCGGTGATGAACTGGATCTCCTTTGCCGGCACCGCCGACGTTCCCTACTTCACGCAGGCCTGGTTCGAGAAGCCGTACTGGGAAGACCCCAAGCCGTGGCTCGAGCAGTCGCCGCTGATGTACGTGGGCAACGTGACGACGCCGACGGTGATCATGACCGGTGAACTCGACCTGCGCACGCCGATGGCGCAGTCAGAGGAGTTCTACATGGCGCTCAAGCAGCGTGGCGTCCCGAGCGCGTTGCTGCGCTTCCAGGGCGAGTTCCACGGAACGGGATCCAAGCCGTCCAACTTCATGCGAACGCAGCTCTACATGATGTCGTGGTACCAGCAGCACAAGCGCGAGAAGGCAGCGATGAACTAGGGGCGCCAAGCTGTCGCGGGGCTGATGCGCGTTCCTCGAGGGGGACGCGCATCGGTCGACCGCGACGTCTCGTGTGGCCGGTGCGACTACAGCGCCGACACGCGGCCGCCGATGAACGGCGTCGAGGTGGGCTGAGGTGAGCCCCCGGCCGGCTCCTCCGTCACGAGGACGTCGGTCACCCCGTCGAGTCCCGCGGGGAGCGTGAAGTTCTCGAAGAGCGCGTGCCCGTCAGGGTCGGAATTGAAGACCGAGACGCCGACGGGTTTGCCCCCGACGATGAACCAGACCTGGTAGGCGCGTCCGGCGGCGGCGGGCTTGAGGCGGAAGGCATGCCCCATGGCGAGCTGCTGCTTCCGGTTCCAGAACAGCTGCAACCCGGGGCCGGCCAGCGAGTCGGCACTCTTGAGGTGCACGACGACGAGGTCGCGCTCCCCTTCGAGGATGACGTCGAGTTGACGGTCGCGCTTTGTGGCCTCGGCAAGCGCCGAGGCGACCGCGCGATCGCGCTCGGAGAGATCGGCGCGCAGGCGTGAGACCTCGCGCGAGAGTTGCACGGCAAAGACGACGGAGGCGGCGAGCCCCATGGAGACGGCGACCAGCGGCCACCGGGACGGCCGCTGGAACGGTTGCTGTGAGGGCTGAGACGACGGCCCGGCCGAGCGCGGCGCGACGGGGAGTGTCGCTGCCTTGTCCTCCTGGATGCTCGACAGGAAGCGCGCACGCACGTCCGGTGATGGCTGCATGCTGTGCTGCTGCGCCAGCTGGACCGTGACGTCACCGTAGGCGGCGATCTCGGCGGCCAACTCGGGCATCGACGGCAGCGCGGCCTCGACGGCCGCCCGCTCGTCAGGCGACGCGGCGCCAAGCGCATACGCGGCCGCGAGGTCGAGCAGTTCTTCGCGCGTGTAGTCGCTCACGACCGTGCGTCCTCCCGAAAGGCCCGAAGTCCTTCTCGCAGCTTCATCATCGCGAGGCGGGCACGTGTCTTGACGGTGCCGAGCGGCTCGGAGAGTCGCTCGGCGATTTCGGACTGCGACAATCCAGCGAAGTAGGCGAGTTCGATGACAATGCGTTGGTTGTCGGGGAGTGCCTGCACCGCGTGCTTGACCGCCTGACGCTGCTCTGCTTCCTCGACGTCGAAGCCAGGGTGGCCAGCCTGTTCGGGCGCGGCGAGCAATTCCGCCGGGACCTCCTCGACGTTGGCCGCCGTGCGTTTGGCGAGGCGACCTGCCCTGCGCAGGTGGTCCAACGCGCGTGTGCGAGTGATCGTGAGGAGCCAGCTCACCGGTGAGCCGCGCGTACCATCGAAACGCGCCGCGTCTCGCCACGCCTGCATGAACGCCTCGAGGACGACCCCCTCGGCGTCGGCGCGCTCGCGCAACAGGCGAAATGCGAGTGCCATCGCCGTCGGTGCGTGCCGATCGTAGAACGCGGCGGCCGCCCCTTCGTCGCCGTGCGCCATCGCGGACACGAGCTCCGCATCGCTCCGCGCCACGCGCGGGGCCCCGTCAGGCATTGGGTACGATGGTTGAGTGGAGGCGCATGACGCTCGCATCGACACCCCGTGGGCGATGCGACCGGCAACATACACCCCCGGCGCTTGCAGCGACAAGACGACCCTCCGGGTTGTCCCGTCCTACGCTGGCAACGCGCCCGTCGGATCTGCGCGCCCGCGCCGAGAGATCCGATTCCGTGCGTCGTGTCGTACTCCCGGCATCCCCTCGCGTTCACGGAGCGATCTGGAGACGATGTCAGACTTCCTCGCGTTTGTCGACGTCGGCTTTCGCCACATCGTGGCGCTCGATGCCGCCGATCACGTGCTCTTCCTCCTCGCGCTCGCGGCGATCTACCGCGGTCGCGATTGGCGCGCGCTGCTCTGGGTCGTTACCGCCTTCACCGTCGGCCACTCGCTGACGCTCCTGCTGGCGGTCACGACGCAGCTCGTGCTTCCGAGGGAGATCGTGGAGTTCCTCATCCCCGTGACGATCGTGCTCACGGGAATGGAGAACCTGCTCGCGCGCCAACGCGCGGAATCGGGACGCACCTCGGGGCATCGCTCCGTGCTCGCCGGCATCTTCGGCCTGGTGCACGGCGCCGGCTTCGCGGACTACCTGCGGAGCCTGTTTGTCGATGAGCTGGCGCTCCCGCTCCTCGGGTTCAACGTCGGGATTGAATGCGGGCAGCTGGTCGTGCTCGCGGTCGCGTTCGGTTGCTTCTGGGTAGGCGACCGCCTGCTCGCCGTCGCGCCGCATCGCGTGGTGCGCGGGGCGCCGTTCCAGGCGCGGCTCGTCGGGGTGTCGGCGGTCGTGACCGCGGTCGCCGTGGTGTGGGCCTGGGAACGATGGCCGGGTTGAGGGGGGGGCGCTGGACGCGCGTTGGGCACGTCGCCCGAGTCGCGGCGGCGGGAAGTGCCGTCCTGCTGTCCGTCGGTAGCGCCGTCGCGGGCGCGCACCCGATTCACACGACGCTCACCGTGCTGTCGCACGATGTGGCGCGTGGGACGATCGACGTGAGCATTCGCGCGTTCGCCGACGACTTCTCCGCGGCGGTGGCGCGCGCTGCCGGGAAGCCGGCGCCTCGCGACTCGACGGTGACGGCGGACGACGTCACGCGCTACGTGCAGGCGCGCCTGACCATCGATGGCGTACGCCTCGAGCCGTGCGGCGTGCAGCGCACCGCCGATGCCTACCTCCTGTGCTTTCGTGCCCGCGTGCCGTCAGGCGTCACCACCCTTCGCGCCCGCAACCTCCTGCTCACGGAGGTGCACCGTGACCAGGTGAACATCGTGCAGGTGCAGGGTGCCTCGGCGCGCCGCACGCACGTCTTCACCGCGAGCAGCAAGCCGATGGTGCTGGGCGCCCGTTAGGCGGTGCGCGGGTGAACACGGCGCATTGACGCGACGTGCACGCGACACAGATCCAGTGGCACGCCGCCCGACGTACTCCTCGCGACACGCGCGACGGCAGCCGAACCCCTGCACAGGCAGGGCGAGGGTTGTCACCCATGGCGCGACGTCCGGGAAGGGGAGACGCCCGCCGATCGCTCCCACAACGCTTCAATGAGGAGGCGCAATGCACACGTGGACATTCCGGCGCGACTGGATCGTGCCAGGCATCACAGCGGCGGTCGTCGTGGCCGGACTGACCGTTGCGGGGGTCGTGAAGGCCTCCGATCACCAGGATACACCGACGGTCGAGCTCAGTCCTCGCTACGACGTCAACGACGTGTATGCCTTCCCGTCGCCGGTCGCCGGACGAACGGTGCTCGCCCTGAGCACGGCCTCCCCGCTCACGCCGGCCCGCACGCCGAGCGCGACGTTCGGCACGCGCGACAAGGAGCTATACCAGCTCAAGATCGACAACAACGGCGATGCCGTGGAAGACCTCGTCTTCCAGGTCACCTTCACCGGCCCCGAACGCAACCAGATGGTGCGGCTCAAGGGACCGATGAAGCCCAACGAGACGGGAACCGCGAACACGATGTTGCGGGGCGAATCCACGCTCTACGGCCGGACGAACACCGTCCTCGGATCGCCGAACGGGGTGCAGCTGTTCGCGGGGCCGCGTGACGATCCCTTCTTCCTCGACCTCGAGTACTTCTTCCGCATCGTCCCCGATCGCAAGCCGGTGGGAGGGCCGCTCGCCGCCCTGCCGAGCACGCCGAGCGCCTCGTCGTTCCGGGCCGTTGGGCAGGCGAAGGACTACCTCCGCGGCTTCAACGACATGGCGATCGTGATCGAGCTTCCCACCAGCATGCTCGTCGCCGACCCGAAGAACCCCGGCAAGTTCGGCGTGTGGGGGACCACCAGCCGTCCCCGTGGGCAGTAACACGCAAACGCGACCCTCTTCCTACATCCCAAGGAGCACGCTCACATGAACTGGATTCTTCGAGGCCGCACCGGACTGGGTGCCCTCCTGCTCGCCGTGACTATCGTCGGCTGCAACGATGGCGACTCGACCGCGCTGCTGGCGCCCGACGCCAACGAGGCGGCGGTGGAGTCGAACAACGTGACCTACGACCAGGTCGAGTTTCTCGGCAACCCGCTGGTCTCCGAGGTGACGATCGTCAAGGCCAACCACGATGGCTACAACGAGACGATGCCGTACACGTCGGGCGTCTATCGCCCGCAGACCGAAGCCTTCATCAAGAGCTTCGGACGCTCGCAGGGGCTCGCCAGCACGCTCGGGAGCGTCCTCTATCCCGACATGCTCATCGTCGATCCGTCCAAGAGCCCGTCGACATCCGGGTGGCTGAGCTGGGCGCTGGCCGGCGGCTGGGGTGGGCGCAACCTGTCGGACGACGTCGTCGACCTCGGACTCTCGGCGATCTTCAGCAGCTTCCTCGACCCTAACGACGCCCTCTGCGCGCCCTTCACGTTGCCCCTCTGCACCGACAACGTGGGCGTCAACGACAAGGCGTTCCTGGGGAGCTTCCCGTACCTCGCCGCGCCGCACACCGGGCGGTAGTCCCACGGTCGCCCCCGTCGCGCGCCGGACGACCCGGCGCGCGGCGGGCGCCAACCCTAACGAGAATGCACATGCGTGCCCCCCGTCCTGCCATTGTCTGGTTTGTCGCCGCGTCGCTCGTCGCCACCGGGGCCGCGGCGTGGTATCTGGGTGGTGCCTCGTCCCGCACCGCCTCGCGAACGGTGGGCCCGGCGACGTCGGCGGGTGGTGCGGGGCGACTGGATGCGGTGCGATCGGAAGCCGCCGTGCTCGACGCCGACCTGGCGTTCTACGAAACGCGACTGGCGAACGACCCCGAGAGTGCCGGCGACCATGCGATGGTCGCACAGCTGTACATGACACGGGCGCGCGCGACGGCCTCCTTCCAGGACTTCGAGCGGGCGGAAGGGCTCGCGCGCCGCTCGTTGGCGCTGCGATCGGCGCGCAACGCGCACACCTACGGACTGCTCGCATCGGCGTTGCTGGCGCGGCACGCCTTCGGCGAGGCGCGGGAGGCAGCGCAACGCGCGGTGGAGCTCAGTCCGGGCGACGCCGCTGCGCTGGCACAGCTGGCCGAGATCGAGCTGGAGATGGGCGACTACGACTCGGCCAACACACACTTTGCCGGCGTGTGGGTCGGTCGCGACCAGTTCACCGTCGCCGCGCGCGTCGCGCGGTGGCACGAGATCATGGGGCGCACGGCGGAGGCGCGTGCACTCCTGCAACGAGCGGTGCGCGCGGTGGAGCGACGCGACGATCTCCCACGGGAACAGGTCGCCTGGTTTCACTTGCGCCTGGGGGAGCTCGACCTGCGGTCGGGGCGCTACGCGGCCGCCGACTCGTCGCTCCGGCGAGGGCTCGAGATCTTTCCGGATGACTACCGTATCCTGGGGGCACTCGCGCGCGCAGCGCTTGCCCGAGGTGAGCACGCCGAGGCCGTCTCGTTCGGCGAACGCGCGACGGCGATCGTGCTCGATCCCGCGACGCTCGGGACGATCAGCGAAGCGTACGGCGCGATGGGCGACAGCGCGCAGGCGACGGCGTTTGCGGAGGCGATGGCGACGGCGGCGTTGCAGCAGCCGGGGCCGATCCATCGCGCGTGGGGGCTCTTCCTGCTCGACCACGGGACGGCGCGCGATGCGCGAATGGTGCTCGCCAGGGCGCGCGACGAGCTGCGCGAGCGCCGCGATGTGTATGGTCTGGACCTGCTGGCGTGGGCGCTGCACCGCACGGGCGACCACACCGCGGCCGCCGCGGCGATGCGCCAGGCGCTCACGCAACAGACCGAGGATCCGCAGCTGCTCGCGCATGCGGCGGCGATCGAGCGAGCGATCGGACATCCCGTTGCGGTCGAGGGGGAGGGCGCGCGGCCCACGAAAATGCCGTCACCCCGCTGATCCACGCGGGGCAGTCCGGTGTGACGGTGGGTGGCGCGCCCCTTGCCCGCTCGCGGGGGGAGCGATAGCTCCTCTCCCGAGGGCAGTCGACCACTTCTCACCGCTCGCGCATGGCGACCCAGGCTGACGTTCGTCGCATCGCACTTGCACTCCCGGGAGCCGTCGAGGCGACCGGGCGATTCGCCTTCGAAGTGCCGTACAAGGGGAAGATGCGAGGCTTCGCCTGGGTCTGGCTGGAACGACTCGCACCCAAGAAGGCCCGCGTCCCCAACGCGACGGTGCTGGCGGTGCGTGTCGCCTCGTTAGGGCAGAAGGAGACGATCCTCGCCTCCGACCCCGTGCGCTTCTTCACCGAGCCGCACTACAACGGCTATCCAGCGGTGCTCGTGCGTCTCGACGCCGTCACCGTGCGCGACCTGCGCATCCTCATCACAGAGGGGTGGCGGTGCTTGGCGCCGGCAGAGGCGAAGACAGGGAAGTCAGCGAAGACGGAGAAGCCGGCGAAGTCGGCGAAGTCGGCGAAGCCGGCCCGGAAGCGCGTGCCCCGATGACGAAGGCGCTCGCGCTGCTGACGCTCGCCGCGCTCTTGCTCCACGCCCGCGCCGTCGCGCAGTCGCAGGCGACCCCGCGCGACATCTGGCCCGACCGCGACGTCACCATTGCCCCAGCGCCGGGGGGCGTGCGGGTGCGCGTCGGTATCTGGGACAGTGGCGTCGATACGACACTCTTCGCCGACCGGCTGGCGCGCGACGACGCCGGGCGCGCGCTCATCCGAGGCTATGATGCCTTCAAGCGGCGCCTGGATACGCCGATGGAAGTCCTCCCCGCTGCACTGCTCGTCAGGCGCGATGAGCTGAACGAGATGACGCAGGGGTACGACGACCTCGACACCGGCGTCGACAGCCCCAAGGCGCGCGCGGTGCAGCAACGTGAGAAGACCCTCCCGCCAGCGGAGCGTGCACTCCTCGAAGATGCGTTCGATCGTTGGGCCGGCTACATCCACGGCACGTCGGTCGCCGATGCCGCGCTCGCCGGGCATGCGCGGGCCGACCTCGTCATCGCCCGCATGGAGTGGTGGCACGGCAATCCTCCGGTCCCGTGCTGGTCGCGCGAGTTCGCACATCGCGAAGCCGAGTCGCTGCGTGACCTGTTGGACTATCTCGTGGAGAGCGGGGCACGCGTGGTCAACATGTCGTGGGGGCGCCATGAGCAGAGCTACCTGCGCAACCTCGAGCAGTGCGCCCCCGCGCTCCCCATCGAGGAACGTCGTGCCATCGCCCGCTACACCGTCGACACGCTGCGCGCGGTCCTGCGCGCCGGAATGCAGCGCGCACCGCAGACGCTCTTCGTCGGCGCGGCGGGAAACGAAGGGACCACGATGGCGCAGTCGAACCCCGCCACGCGTTTCGCGCTGCCGAACTTCCTCATCGTGGGCGCCGTCAATCGGGACGGCGAGGTCGCGCGCTTTACCAACACCGGGGCGGAGGTGACGCTGTTCGCGAACGGGTGGCGCGTCCCGGGGAGACTGCCGGGCGGCGCACCGGCGTTTGGAACCGGGACCTCGATGGCAGCGCCCGTCGTGACGAATGCCGCGGCCAAGGTGCTCGCCGAGAACCCGCGACTCACCGGCGCCGAGCTGCGCCGACTGCTCGAGCAGACCGCCGACACCAATGCGACGGGCCAGCGGTTGCTGCACACGAAGCGTGCGGTGGAGGCGGCGCGCGGGATGCGCGGGGGGCGCTGACGTCGAACTCGCGGATGGCGGCACGTCGCGCGTGGCCGGGATCGGAACGACATGACGGATCCACGGCGGGCACTGACGGTGCGGTACATTGCAGTGCGCGCAGTCGCCTCCCCGAATCCCGACGGCATGGACACGAGCATCGCGGCGCTCATTCGTGACGCCGAGGCTGGCGACCGAACCGCTGCCGACCGACTCTTTACGGCCTTGTATGACGACCTGCACCGGCTCGCGGAGCGTCAGCTCGTACGCAACGGGAATCAGTTGACGCTGGGCACGACGACCTTGTTGCACGAGGCGTACATCAACATCGCCGACCGGTCGGGTGCGTCGTTTCCGGATCGAGCGCATTTCCTGGCGTATGCGGCCCGGGCCATGCGTGGACTCATCATTGACTATGGGCGCCAGCGGCGCGCGCAGAAGCGCGGCGGCGAGTTTCACATCACGTCGATCGACGACGCCGTGCCGATGGTGGCGGCCGACGCGAACGGGACGGTGCAGCTCGAGGCGCTCGGCGAGGCCCTGGAGGGGCTATCCCGGCTCGATCCACCCCTCGCCGAACTCGTGGACCTTCACTTCTTCTGCGGATTCGGGTTTGGCGAGATCGCCGCGATGCGCGGCGTGTCCGAGCGCACGGTGCAGCGCGACTGGCGAAAGGCGCGCCTGCTACTGCATCGCGTCATGCGCGACGACGAGGGAAACACCGGTTCGGCTCAGGAGATGGACGGTCGCTAGGCACACCCGCTCGCCCCACCGAACCGCTTCCAGTCGGTGTCGGGTTTCTGCGCGGGTTTCCGATTACATGGGTACGCGACCACCAGCCCCGGACGCGCGACCCGAGATCGGAGCCCGAGATGTTCACGCTCAAGCGTCACGTCTGGAACGTCCTCCAACCGTTGCTGAATCGCGCGCTCGACCTCGAGCCGGCGGAGCGCCTCGCCTGGTTGGCCGACATGCGCGCCGACTGCCCGACCATTGTGCGAGAGTTGGAGTTGCTGCTGCGTCCTGAGCTGGACGAAGCCGGCAGATGTTCTGTCGCCCAGTTGCGCGACGTCGTCCCTGGCTCGCCCCAGTCCCTCGGCCTTCGCGGCTAGGCGGCGAGCCACATGTGTCGCCTTTCCGTCGCCGTTTCCGATCTCCCAAGCACGGGAGTTTCGATTCAATGCGGACGACGGAGGCAGCATGTCGGGCATGGCCCTGGTGGCGAGCGCGGTCTTGAGTGTGACGGTGCTGTATCTCGTGTTGGCAGTCGTGGTGGCCCACCGGTTCACGACGCCGAAGCGGGTGCTGTCGCCGGAGCATGTTGGGGCGTTGTATGAGCGCGTGCAGTTCTGCGCCCGCGACGAAGCATTGCAGCTCGCCGCATCGTATCGGCGCACGACGGGCGCGACGGGGGCGGTGATCCTCGTCCATGGACGCGACGCGTCGCGTGGCGATGAACTCCGAGGGACGACGGTCTCGCTGGTGCTGGAACTGGCCGCACGGGGCTTGAGTGTCGTGATGCTCGATCTGCGCGGGCATGGCGAAAGCGAAGCGGCACGTCTGACCTTCGGCCGTCGTGAGCGTCGCGACGTGCTGGGCGCCGTCGACTTCCTGTTGGCGCGCGGATACCAGCCACGATCCATCGGCATCCTGGGAGCATCGATGGGTGGCGTGAGTGCCATTGCGGCGGCCGCCGAGGAACCAGCCATCGGCGCCCTGGTCACCGACAGTGCGTTCGCCAGGCTCGATGATGTCTTGCACGCGCAGTTCGCGCGGCTCACCCGCCTCCCGACGTGCGTGCTGTCCGGCGCGTTGCTCGCGGCGCGCGTCCTCACCGGTGAGTCGCTGCTGCATCACTCGCCGGCCGTCAACATGTTGCAGCTGCGCGGCCGGCCGACGCTAGTGATTCACGCGGAACGCGATCCCTTCGTGCCGGTTCATCATGCGCACGCCTTGGCGCAGGCGGGAGAGAGCGCGGTGTGGATTACCCCGGGCAACCGACATCTCGCGTCGTTTGGTGTGGCCGGTCGTGAGTACGAGGCACTGGTCGGCGCATTCTTCGCCCGGCACTTGGCGGCCGTCGCTCCCGAGGTGATTCTGGGGGAGACCGTGATGGCCGACGTGGCATAGGTCGCCGAGCGGACCACCTCCTCAACAACGGAATCATGTCAGCGTTGTCCGAATCACTGTACGCGCGACTGAGTCCGCTGCTCGATCAGGCGCTCGACCTCTCCCCCGAGGAGCGGACTCGCTGGGTTGATGACCTCCAGCGCGAGAGCGTGAGTGTTGTGCAGGCACTGAGCGAGATTCTGCTGTCGGGCGACACGTGGAAGGGCGGCGGTTCGGAGCCGCTCGCGTCGCTACCGCCGCTGCCCCCGCGGCTTGAGGGCGAGCCTTCCTTGGCCGGTGTGCGGATTGGTGCCTGGACCCTCGATCGCCCCATCGGCCAAGGTGGCATGGGGAGCGTGTGGCTCGCGACGCGGGCCGACGGCAGCTTCGAGGGATTGGCCGCGGTCAAGTTGCTCAATCTGTCGTTGATGGGACGCGCGGGGCTCGAGCGCTTTCGTCGCGAGGGGACGGCGCTCGCCCGGCTCTCACACGTGAATGTCGCGCGCCTCCTCGATGCGGGCGTGAGCGAGCTGCGCCAGCCGTTCCTCGTCCTCGAGTACATAGACGGCGAACCGATCGATGCCTATGCCGCACGCGCGACCGGCAGCGCTGCGCAGCGCGTGCAACTCATGTTGCAGGTCCTCGCCGCGATTGGTCATGCGCATGCCAACCTGATCGTGCATCGCGACCTCAAACCGTCGAACGTACTGGTCACGAAAGACGGCACGGTGAAGCTGCTCGACTTCGGCATCGCGCGCCTCATCGCCTCCGACGAGCGCTCCGCGGAGGTAACGGAGCAGGGGCATCAGGCACTGACTCCCGCCTTTGCGTCACCCGAGCAGTTCCGTGGCGAGCCGATTGGTCCGGCGTCCGACATCTACAGCGCGGGTGTGATGCTGTACCTGCTGCTGACCGACCGTCATCCGACCTCGGACGGCGCGCGCACCAGCGTTGAGTTCGCGCAAGGCGCGCTGCAGCGGGAGCCCGCGCCAACCGGTCTGGGGGATCTCGACGCGATTCTGCGAAAGGCGCTGCGGAAGGTCTCCGGCGAACGTTATGAGACGGCTGCCGCGATGGCCGATGACCTCCGTCGATGGCTCAACCACGAACCGGTCTCGGCCCGTCCCGATAGCCTGAGCTATCGCGCCACGAGGTTCGTGCAGAGATACCGGACTGGCGTCGCCATCGCTGGTGTCGTTGGTGCCGCGCTGGTCACCGCCACCGTTGTCTCATATCGCCAACTATTGGAAGCCGAGCGACAGCGAAGCGTAGCCGAGCGAAACTTCCGCAATCAGGAGGGCTTTCTCGCTGCCGCGCAGGTACTGGCCACCGACGCGCTGGGCCCGGACGGCAAGCCGCTCGATGCGCGGGGACGGCTGCTGCACGCCGTGGACGTCGTGGAGACGCAGTTCAGCACCAATCCGCGCACCGTCGCCGTGGTCATGACCGACCTGGCGACACAGCTGTTCGAGAGTGGCGATGCCGCCGGTGCGCTCGCGCTGGACGCGAGGTCACGCGACATCGCGCACGGGGCGGGACTGTTCGACGTCGAGTCCTCCATCTCCTGCACACGCGCCCAGATCTTTCTCAAGACGCGGATGGTCGACTCCGCCCGTGCGGCGGTCGAGCACGGGCGATCGGCGCTGGCGCGGATTGGGCCCAAGGCCGAGGACTACCTGTGCCTGCAAGCCGAGGGCGACCTCGCGATGCTGGACAACGACAAGGATCGCGCGATCGCGCGCCTGGAACAGGCGCTTGTCGTCTTCGACGAGGGTGAGAGACTCGAGGGTGCGTCAAGGCGATCGCTCAACCGGCTTGCCATTCTGAACGGTCTCGCGCCCGTTCTCCAACGGGCTGGACGGCCGAGGGATGCACTCGTGCTGCAGCGCACGATTGTCGCGGGGGTCGATTCGATGGGGTATCCAGGGACCGCCATCCTGCCGAACGTCGCCGCGCCGATGTCGCTCATGTTCCTCGAGCTGGGCGAGATGCGCGAGGCCGTGGCCACCCTTGGTGCCATCGTGCGTCGCGTGGAAGGTCAGGGCGGTGCTGAGACGGTGCCGCCGTATCTGGCCCTGCTCTACGGAACGATCCTGCTGCGCGCGGGGGAGGTAGATTCTGCGAGTCACTGGCTCGCGCGAGCAGCGAAGGGCCCTCTCGAAGGGAACGCACAAGTCACGGCCGACGTCAACGCCGCCTGGGCCGCGCTGGAGGGCGGCCGCATGCGGGAGGCCAGCGTGCGCGCCGCGCGTGCCGGCACCCTGTATCCCTGGCACTGGCTCACTCGCGAGTGGGTGCGCCTGCGCATCGCGCGACACGACGGTGATTCCGTGCCATCGATGAGGCGTCTGGCCTTCGCCATCGACTCGCTGTGGCCCGATGCCTCGATTCCCCGCATGCATTTCATCTTTCCCTTGCTCACACTCGGCGAGTGGCGTCTGGCGGCTGGTGACGTGCGGGGCGCCGACTCCGTCGCCTCTCGCGTGCGGACGATGGCGATGGTAGACTCGCTGGCGGGAGCGCGGAGCGCCATTGTCGGGCACGCGGACTATCTGCATGCTCGCGTTCAACAGGCGCTCGGTGACCGAAGCGGCGCGTCACGCACGGCGCAGCGCGCGCTCACGGCGCTGGCAAGTGGCTACGGTCTCGATCACCCGGTGACTGCCTCGGCACGCGCGTTTCTGAACTCCGGACCGGCAGTGCGTCGGTAGCGCCCCCTCGTCGCACCGACGGCGCGCGCCACGAGCGGACGGCAGGCACGAGTTCAGGTGGCCCGGCAGCTCATCCTGAGCACCAGCATCCAACAACCAGACCCGGCATGCGCCCCTTCCAGTCTCGCCCCATCCACCCGCGCGGCGTGACGCTCTACGGCGAATGGCGCCTCAAGCGCTACACGATCGTGCGTCACACCGCCCCGGACTCCGAGTCGCATGGCGAATGGCCCGACTTCGAACCGGGGCGACGGCTTGCACACGCCGCGCTGCCATCGCCGGTGCACGCCGCCGGCCGTGTGGGGGTCGGATTTGTCATCGAGCACCGTGGCAACGGCGCCGACTACATCGTGTTGGGGTGGTGGGATCGCGAGAATGAGCTACCGGTCCGGGTCTTCGTGCGCGACCACTCGCCGGGAGCTGCCTGGCGCGCGGCACGCGGAAGCGAATCGTTCTGCGTGTGGGACCTTCAGGTGGTTGCGTTCGAGCGCGACGCTTACGTCGGCACCGTGCTCTCGGAGCGCGCGAGCGAGGGGGCGGTCGAGGACTACCTCGCGCGGCGGTTGACCGTCGCTCCGTAGCCGCCCCGTTGGGTAAAGGCCGGAGCCCCGTTCGGGGAGGAAGGCCGGCCTGCCCACACGCGATCCACGGTTGCGTTAGATTCTCCGTCACCGGAGTCGGCTTTCCCGACTCCCGTGTGACCCCAGCAGCCGCCTTGCCAATCCCGTGACGTTCTACGAACGCCTGCAGGACTCGTTCGCCCAGCTCGCCGAGATCGTTCCCGCTCTCGCCGGGGCGCTCGTCATCCTCTTTGCCGGCTACCTGCTGGCCAAGCTCGTCGAGAAGGGCGCGGAGCGCATCCTCCGCAAGATGCGCCTCAACCAGTGGCTCGAGCGTGGTGGGGTGCTCGAGGCGGTCGAGCGCACCGGGTCGCACTTCAACCCGACGCGCGTCATCGGCAAGGTCCTGTTCTGGTTCGTGATGTTCGCGGTGATCATGGTCGCCGCCAACGCGTTAGGCATGGAGTCGCTGGCGTCGGTCTTCGCCGAGCTGGTGGGCTACATCCCGTCGTTGATGTCGGCGATCGTGATCCTCATCGTCGGCATCGTGCTCGGACGCTTCACCGGTGGCCTCATCATGGCCTCCGCCGGGGCGGTGCAGGGCGGGCCGACGCTGGCCCGCATCGGGCGGTGGATGGTCGTCGTCCTCGCCGTCTTCATGGCGCTGCAAGAGCTGGGCATCGCCTCGGACATCGTCACCACGGCTTTCGCGATCCTCTTCGGCGCGGTCGCCCTCGCCCTCGCGCTCGCCTTCGGCCTCGGCAATCGCGAACTCGCCGGCGAGGTCACCCGCGAGTGGTACAAGCGCTACCGCGCCGAGCGCGATGCCATCGAGCGCGAGGTGGAGAAGCGCGAGGAACAGGAAGACGCCGAGATGGCGGCCGAAGACCGCACCGAGGAGATGCCGGCCGCCGGCATCCCCTCCTCGTCAGGCACCCCGGGTCAGCCGACGACCTCGCGGTAGATCCGGGAGACGTTCCCGCCCATCACGCGTTCCACATCGCGCGTCGGGAGCCCACGCGCGACCAAGCCGTCCCACACGACCTCCATCCGGCTCGGGCCGTTGAGCTCGTCGATGAAGTAGGGGAGTTCATTGTCCCGCACCTGGGCCCCCTCTTCCTTCTTCAACTCGGCGATGTACTCGGGGGAGAGCGTGATCACGCGATGGTCGCGGTCGCTCCCGATCCCCACATGCTCCACACCGGCCACCTTGATGGCGTGCATGATGTGGTCGAAGTAGGCCGGGAGTGCCTCCTTCCCACGCTTCGCGGTCAGGAAGGGGCGCATCTGGCAGACGCCGACTACCCCGCCACGCGCCGCCATCGCCTTGAGCACGTCGTCCGGCGTGTTGCGCCGGTTCTCGTGCACCGCCATGCACGCCGTGTGCGAGATGATCACCGGCTGCTTCGACTCGGCGATCGTCTCGCGCATCGTCTGCGCGTTGGCGTGCGAGAGGTCGATGAGCATGCGCTGCTGGTTCATGCGCGCGATGAGCTCGCGCCCGAATGGCGTGATGCCGCCCTGCTCCCAGCAGCCGACGCCGACGTGGTTCTTCGTATTGTAGGTGAGCTGGCACGAACGCAGTCCTAACCGATGGAAGAAGTCGACGCGGTCGAGCGAGGTGCCAAACTGCACCGTGTTCTGGTAGAGATAGAAGACCGCGAGCTTGCCGGCGCGCCGCGCGCGATCGAGGTCGGCAACGCTCGTCGCCTTCACGAACAGGTCGGGGCGCGAGGCGAGGTACTTGTCGTGCTCGATGAGCGAGTCGACGGCGAGGGCGAGTGCCTCGTCACCCTCGGGCTTGGGATCGCACAGGGTGATGGTGATCGCATCCATCCCGCTCCGCAGCATCGCGCGCAGGATGTCGTCGGTGTACTCCGGACGAAGCTCGCCCATGGCGTCGAACACCAGCGTGTTGCGCCGCTGCTGGCGCGTTGCGGCTGGCGATGCGGCTGGCGATGGGGCCGGCGATGCGGACTGGGCGCCGAGGCGCGTGGCGGCGGCCGAGGCGGCAGCGGCGAGGACGAATGTGCGACGGTCCATGGGGCCAGAGGACGAGAAGACGAGAAGACGAGAAGACGAGTGAGAGCTTGGCGGCCGGTTCGCCTCGTCGTCTGGTGACAGTCCTAACCTTCCGTGTGGCAGGCGCCGCCGCAACTGTCGCCGCAGGGCGGCTCACCGCGCAGGGCACGCACCCCTTCGATGGTGACCAGGGGGACCATCGCCAGGGCGGCGACGGAGTCGGCCCACCACCATCCGACGAGTGCGTTGAGCAGCAGCCCGCCCAGCAGGATCGCCGAGAGGATGGTGCACAGCTCCGCGTCGGGGAGGGGCCTCGGGAACCCTGTCGCGGGGAGGGGCCTCCGGGTGGCGCGGTGGGGACGAGGAGGCGCATCACCCAAGCGGCGCTCGCGACGGCGACGGCACGTAGCGCCCAGATGCCGACGCATTCGACGCCCACTTCCCGCTGGACGCCCCGCCTCGCACGCGACACTTTCCCCCGAGCCCGGAGACTGTCGTCCCCAGCGTTCGCTGGGGCATGCGTCCCGTCTTCTCGTCCTCCCGTCCTCCCCAAACATGTCCGCCACCACCGCGCTCTCACTGGATGAGCTCTGGATGCCCTTCACCGCCAACAAGGCGTTCAAGAAGGCTCCGCGTCTCCTCGCCTCGGCCAAGGGGATGTACTACCAGGATGTCGACGGGAACACGATCCTCGACGGGACGGCCGGACTCTGGTGCGTGAACGCCGGCCACGCCCGCGAGAAGATCGTCGACGCGATCGCGCAGGGGGCGAAGACGCTCGACTTCGCGCCGGGCTTCAACATGGGGCACCCGCTCTCGTTCCAGCTCGCGACGCGACTCTCCGAGATCACTCCGGGCGACCTCGATCACGTCTTCTTCACCAACTCCGGCTCCGAAGCCGTCGACTCGGCGCTCAAGATCGCCATCGCCTACCACCAGTCGCGCGGCGAGGCCAAGCGCACGCGACTGGTCGGTCGCCTGCGCGGCTATCACGGCGTCGGCTTCGGCGGGATCTCGGTCGGGGGGATCGCCCCCAACCGGCAGGCGTACCTGAACCATCTCCTGCCTAACGTCGACCACCTCCCGCACACGCACGGCATCACCGAGAATCTCTTCAGCAAGGGGCAGCCCGGCTTCGGCTCCAACCTGGCCGACGCGCTCGAGGACCTCGCGGTGCAGCATGGGGGGGACACGATTGCTGCGGTGATCGTCGAGCCGGTCGCCGGGTCGACGGGGGTGCTGGTGCCGCCGGTGGGCTACCTCGAGCGGTTGCGCGCCATTTGTGACAAGCACGGCATCCTCCTCATCTTCGACGAGGTGATCACTGGCTTCGGGCGGTTAGGGGCGCCCTTCGCCGCCGACTACTTCGGCGTCGTCCCCGACCTCATGACCGTCGCCAAGGGGATCACCAACGGCAACGTCCCCATGGGCGCCGTCTTCGTGCGCCACGGGATCTACGACACCGTGGTGAACGCCTCGCCGGCCGGGATCGAGTTCTTCCATGGCTACACCTACTCGGGACACCCGCTGGCCTGCGCCGCCGGCCTGGCGACGCTCGACGTGTACGCCGAGGAAGGGCTCTTCCAGCGGGCCGCGGCGATGGCCCCCTACTGGCAGGAGGCGATCCACTCGCTTCGGGGGAAGCCGCACGTCATCGACATTCGCAACATCGGCCTGGTGGCGGGGATCGAGCTGGAGTCCCGCGCCGGAGCGGTCGGTGCCCGCGCGATGGACTGCCACATCGACTGCTTCAAGAATGGACTGCTCATCCGCACGACGGCCGACATCATCGCTCTCTCGCCGCCGCTCATCATCGAGAAGTCCCACGTCGATGAGCTGATCGACAAGCTCGGGAAGGCGCTCGACCGGCTGGCGTAGGCACCGGCGGCGAAGGCCGATCTGGCGGGACCGATCGCCGGGGACGATGTTCCCCGGCGATCTCCCTTTTCACCCCCTGCCATCACCGCACCAATGTCGTCACCTGCAACCAAGGGTCGGTGCGCGCGCGCGCTGCGCCGTGCGACGCTCACGGGGCTCGTCGTCCCGGTCACGCTCCTCGCGCAGGCGAAGCCGCGCGAGCGCGACCTCGGGCTCCCGATCGGCGGGACCCCCGGCACACTCGACGCCATCACCGACGTGAAGGGGGTGGAGGTCGGGCACACGACGCTGATCACCGGCAGCGGCAAGTTGGTCGTGGGGAAGGGGCCAGTGCGCACGGGGGTCACGGTGGTGCACCCCCGGGGCAAGGACAATCACGACCCGGTCTTTGCCTCCTGGTTCACGCTCAACGGCAACGGCGAGATGACCGGGACGACCTGGGTGCAGGAAAGCGGCTACCTCGAGGGGCCGGTCGCCATCACCAACACGCACTCGGTGGGCGTGGTGCGCGACGCGATCATCAAGTGGGAGGTGACGCGCAAGAACATGTTGCAGCCGTGGTGGCTCCCGGTGGTCGCCGAGACGTATGACGGTGGGCTGAACGACATCAACGGCTTCCATGTGAAGGAGGAGCACGTCCTGGCGGCCCTCGACAACGCCAGCGGTGGGTTGCCGAAGGAAGGGGTTGTGGGCGGCGGGACGGGGATGAGCTGTCACGGCTTCAAGGGCGGGATCGGGACGGCGTCGCGCGTCCTGCCCGAGGGCCAGGGCGGGTACACGGTGGGCGTGCTGGTGCAGTGCAACTACGGCGTGCGGCGCGACCTGCGCATCGCGGGGGTCCCGGTGGGTGAGGAGATCCCCGACCTCGCCTCGTGTTATGCCGTCGGGCCGGAGGTCGCGCTGGACGAGTTGATGGCACGTCGCCGCTGCGGCCAGCCCACGCCGCGCAACGACGACGCGCCGGAGCAGGGGTCCATCATCGTCGTCGTCGCCACCGACGCGCCGCTCCTCCCGCACCAACTCAAGCGCATCGCGACGCGCGTCTCGTTGGGAATCGGACGGCAAGGCGGATTCGGCGGCAACGGCTCGGGGGACATCTTCATCGCCTTCTCGACCGCGAACCCGAAGACCTGGTCGTCGGAGACCACGACGACGCTCGCCATGCTGACCAACGACCGCATCTCGCCGCTCTTCCAGGCCACGGCGCAGGCGACGGAGGCGGCCATCACGAACGCGCTCCTCGCGGCGGAAACGACGACCGGGGCCAACGACCTGCGGGTCTTCGCCATGCCCGTCGATCGCATGATGGCGGCGATGCGGAAGTACGGCCGCATCAAGTAGCGGAAGGGGAGACGGGAGCCGGGGCAGGTGCGGTGGCACGCCGCGCCTGACCGCATGGCCCCCGCCTGGCTTCACATTGACCATGGGGCGCGACGATGCCTGACGAGCACCACACACGTTCGCCGGAAGACCGCGACCTCGGGCTCGATCGGCCGATCGACCGGCGGGACTTCCTCAACGGAATGGCGATCGGGATCGGCGCGTTAGGCGCGCTCTCGCCGGCGGAGCTGCTGCGAAGCGGGGGACTCGACCAACGCGCCGCCGTCGCGACTGGTGACTATCCGCCCGCGATGACGGGGCTGCGTGGCTCGCACGACGGCGCGTTCGAGAACGCCCATCGCGTGCGTGACGGGATGGCGCCAAGGGAGTGGAGCACGCCGGCCGACCTCAAGGAGTCGTACGACCTCATCGTCGTCGGCGCTGGGATCTCGGGGCTGAGCGCGGCGTGGTTCTACCGCCAACGCTTCGGCGCCTCGGCGCGCATCCTCATCCTCGACAACCACGACGACTTCGGCGGCCACGCCAGGCGCAACGAGTTCACCGTCGACGGCAAGTCGCTCATCTCGTACGGGGGCACCCAGTCGATCGACACGCCGAGCAAGTACTCGCCCGAGGCCAAGCGCCTGCTGCGAGAACTCGGCATCGACACGCAGCCGTTCTACAAGGCATACGACCAGGAGTTCTTCGCAGTCGCCAGATGGAGGACGGGTCTTCTTCAACCGCGAGACCTTCGGCAGCGACGGGCTCGTGCTGCACGACGAGGAAGAGCCGATCACCGCGTACCTGGCGCGCACGCCGCTCGCCGATTCGGTGAAGAAGGAGATCGCCCGGCTATACGTCACCCCCACCGACTACCTCCCCGGACGCAGCATCCCGGAGAAGAAGGCACTGCTCGCCCGCACCAGCTACGCCGACTACCTGTCGAAGTACTGCCACCTCTCCAAGGGGGCGCTCACATACTTCCAGTCGTTCACGCACGACCTCTTCGGCGTCGGCATCGACGCCGTGCCCGCCGGCGATTGCGTGCCGCTCGAACTGCCCGGCTTCGCCGGCTTAGGCCTCGACGACTCTCCCGCTCCCGGCATGGGACGCTCGGCGATCCTGCACTCCAACGACGAGCCGTACATCTTCCACTTCCCCGACGGCAACGCGACCATCGCCCGCCTCCTCGTGCGCGGGCTCGTCCCCGGGAGCATCCCCGGGCGCACGATGTACGACGTCGTGAGCCGGCGTGAACTACGGCGCTCGATCGCCCGCGCAACGCGTGCGCCTCGACTCAGCGCCACCGCGGTGCACGTGCAGAACTCGGGCCAGCGGCGTCCAGGTGCGACCTATGCGCGCAACGGACGCGCGGAGCGCGTGAAGGGCGCGCGCTGCGTGATGGCTTGCTGGAACTGCATCATCCCGCACATCGTTCCCGGAAGTCGAGACGCGGCAGGCGGCCGCCCTGCGGTATGGGTCCAAGGTGCCTTCGTTTACGCCAAACGTCGCGCTGCAACTGGAAGGCGCTGAACAGCTCCAGGACCACGTCGATCTTCTGCCCCGGGTCTTACTTCTACGACATGTCGATGGACTTCTCGGTGAGCATGGGCGGCACCAGTATGCGAAGTCGGCTCCGAGCGACCTGGTCGCGGTGACCATGCACCGCACCCCTGCGTCCCGGAATCCCCGTGCGTGACCAGCAACGGGCCGGTCGCGGCGAACTTGTTCGCCACGCCCTACGCGACCTATGAACGCAACGTCCGCGATCAGCTCGCCCGCATGTTAGGCAAGGGCGGCTTCGACCCCGCCCGCGACATCGCGGCGATCACCGTGAACCGCTGGTCGCACGGCTACGCTTACGAGTACAACTCGCTCTGGGACCCGGACGTGGCCCGCCATGCGAGTCGCCGCGAAATCGGGTCTTCAGCCGGGCCGGGCAATGTCCTGATCGCGGAACCCGACGCGGCGGCGTACGCGTATACCGACGCCGCGATCGACATGGCGTGGCGTGCGGTGCGAGAACTCAGATAGGGAAGACGAGAAGACGAGAAGACGAGAAGGGCGTACCCGGAGCTGAGTGCGGCGGTCGAGGGTCGCTATCTCGTCTTCCCGTCTCTCGTTCTTCCCAGTCCTCTACGTCCGAGGGTTTTGGCGACTGATAGGATCTTGAACTCCCGCCCCGATCCCCCTTTTGGACAGCGCGAGGTCACCGTCTTCTGCTTCGTGTAGAAGCGCACCCCGTCCATCCCGTGCTGG
>JADKAQ010000031.1 GCA_016719105.1 Gemmatimonadota bacterium
AGCGCCCACCAGAGTCCAGCTGAGCGCGCAACGGATTCGCCAAGGTCCGGGTCCCAACAGGGTCTGCGAGTGGCTGCGAGCGATCACTGCGTAGTCCTCCATTCGCATGACGTCAAGTCCACGTGAAGCCGCTTCACAATCGTTTCGGCTGCCCCCGTCGAACTTACATCCTGATACAGAACCAGGAGCGTATCGCCTCGAACGTCGCGACCGGTGCTGGATCCGACGGCACGTCCAGCGCACCATCCGCACACACGCTTCGCGTCGACGAATGTTCACTACGCCAACAAAGCTTTGCCACGGTATCTCGGACTGGTGCGATCCGGATCTACCGTGACGACGCCTTACTGCGCTCGAGTCCAACCAGCCGAGCGCGATGGGTTGCGAGACATGATTTACTGCCTTCATTCCAAGCGACTCATTCGTTCGCAGCAGTGGGCAATAATCGCGTGGGCGCACCTTTGCGTCTCGCCACCGCGATATGGAAGCTGTCCATCTGCCGTGGCCCGGGGCTGAACACGAACAGCCAATTCGACACTTCGAATGCTTGGGCAATCCGACCACCATGGACGGCCAATCGAGTAAGCCTGAACGCGTCTGTTAACAGAGGATCATCATGTGTCGTACGGCACCGTCCGCGCGCGACCACCCGGCAAGCTGTCAGGAAACTCGACGAACGATGAATGCCTGGTCGCGTCTAGGAGTCCGGAGAAGAACGACTCCGTCCCTCGATGCCAGTCCAGTGGTCGCCTTGGCGGTGAAATCGACGACCCCAGCGCCACTCTCCCGAGCGAAGATCGAACGCTTCAATGCGAAGGGCCGGAGAGTTTTGGACGAGCAAGAGCGAACCGCCGACAAGAGACATCCAGCCAGGCGATGCGAATTCGCCGGGACCGCGTCCTCTTCCTCCAATGGTGAGCCTGGCGGTCTCCATCCGCCGCGTACTTCCGAGCACCCTGGCCTACGGCCGCGTCGCTGACTGGCACGCGGGAGTTCTGAAATCGCTAGAATGTCATTTGGCTTGGAGACGAACACACCTCCTTCTCGGAGAGCACGAGTGAGTCGATCGTTCAGAAGCCTCGGTCCCGCAATATGGGCTTCTCTCCGGCCGATTCGATCGCCGGAGCAGCCCACCAGGGCTACCAGGCGCAACACGGGCACCAGTCGGACGGCGAGTCTCGCAGCCTTCGCCTGAAGTCGGTGGAAGGCAGGTGACGGACCGGTTCGACTCACCGTCGCGCCGACGTGGCAACCGCTCTGATTTGTATTCCGCGACCCGAGTGGCGCTATGTTGATGTCCGCACACAATACCAGCCCCACCGCCGCAAGTCTCCAATCGGCTTGAGCAAACGCGCGCTGCGTTCATGATGGCCTCACTTATGCCACGGCCGGCCTTCGCTTCGGCCGCACTGATGCTAATCGCCGCGACGGCCAGCACTGTGCTTCCAAGAAGTCTCTTCGGCATGATCACTCCTCGATGCGGTGAATGCTAGAACTTCCTTCGCTTGTGACACCTGACCCACTCCTTCCAGCGCGCGCTTGCTCGCCTCGTCCGCGACTTGATAGAGCACTCAGATGAATCGCGCTCGTTGAGCTCGACTTCGAAGCCGCGAGCACGATGTGGTAAGTATCATGTCGAGCGTGAAATGTCGTGTTCAATAGAAAGATTGCGACAACGCGGCGCGAAGATGCGACAGGCGCTCGCCACGACGGCGCTGCTTGCTAGAGCTGCGGATCTCCTCGCGAGCCTGAGAGTGCCTCGATGTGCATCCCGGTCTCGGGGAGAGCAGTAGGGAAATGATCGCGCACCCTGCTGATAGACGGGAGGTAGACGCAGGAGGAATCGTCGAGCTGCTGGAGCGGCACCTGACGTTCAGCGAACGTGAGCGTGCGATGGCGTGGCCAAGGGACCGGTATGAAATCGACGATGCGTGCGCCATCGCCCACGGTGACCGCGACATCGTCCGACTGCCCCAGTCCCCACACTTGCAGCAGCCGTTGGTCTCGCCCCCACTGGGAGCCGGTGGACCAGCGTCGTTCCCTGCGGATCCGTATCGGCGTGAGCTTGTCCCCTCGAGTGCGGTCATACGACCGTCGATGGCCTCGACCATGAGGGGACGTGCGGCCGACCGAAGAAAGTCACCGCGCGATCGCCGAACTCGCCAGGCCCCGGCCCATGTCGTCCAACGGCAAAGCGCGCGTCCGGTGGCCGCGTCGACCACTTTGCACGCGCTTCTCGCCACGATCGTAGATGGCGAGTCCTTGCGCGGCGAAGACGAGGTCGAATGGATAGGTGAGCGTGGCGGCGCCGCGTTGCGTGTCGGAGCGCCAGAGCGGCCGCAACGTGATGCCGGCGTCGCGGCGGGGGGCGGTCCAGTTGGGGGGTTGGTTCGAGCGCAGGTCTGATGAAGCGGCGGCGCTGACCGGTGCAACGAGTCGTGGCGCCAGCACGAGGACAACTGCGGCGAGCAGCGCGAGATCGGACCGGACTCTCAGCATAAGCTACCTCGACTCGTTTTGTCTGGACGCGAGAGATGGCCGGTTGCGAATCTGTGGCCTCGAACGGCCGCCGTCGCGCGACCGCCACAGTCTCCGTCGGTGCTCCCATTCTACATAGATTCTGGCGAGAGTCACGATTGGCTCGTCACATCGAGCTCGTCGCGTTGGTCGTCGCCCGATCACTCCAACGGACATGAGTATCCGCGCGTCTATCGCCTACCTCGTGCTCGCGCTTGCCATGAAGTCGCCGCAGGAGCGCGCGTCGACCGTCAGTATCGTGTCGCGAGGCTCACGTGGACCGGCTGCGACCTCAAGCCGGTCGAAACCCGCTTTCTCGCCTTCCGAGAGCGCCCGGCGGAATGCCTCGCGGAGGGTCGTCGCGACCAAGCTGCGAATGGTTTGGCAGATTGGCGGCGACGCGGATGACACCACCATCATGATGCCGCTGCAGGTGCGCGCGACTCGCGAGCACTTCGTCGTGTATGACGCTATCGCACTTCGACTGCTGGGCGTGACACCGGCTACCGGCAAGATCGTCTGGCGCTTTGGTCGGCCAGGACGCGGTCCGGACGAGTTCAGCGGCGTGGCCAAGGTTACGGCGCGTCGGGAGGGTGGGACTTTCGTCGTTGACATGTCGAGCTCGCGCCTGACGCTAGTCACCGAAGATGGCAAAGGGGGCGAGCGAGTCGACTACAAGATGGGGGTGAACCCCGCGGAGTGTGCGAGGCGGGGAACTGGCGCATCAGCTGCGCGCGACCGAAGGCAAAGGAGCTCGAGCGGACCTCACTGTCGACCGGTCGAGCAGTGGCCGCAGATCTCCCGTGGCCTGAGTTGCGTGAGGTACCGTCACTGCTCGTCAGTCGAAGATCTTCGAGCATCCGAAGGCCGGCGTGTGTCTGGTCAGCATCACATACGGCCCCATGTTCGCGATTCTCGACGACTCGGGGGTGCGCGCGCGCGCCCGCTGGATCGAGGAGATCCCGATGGGGCAGGCGAAGTCGCTCGGCAAGGGCTCCTGGGAGATGCTCCCCAGCGTGAAGTCCGTTCAGGGAGTCACGGGGATCGGGGACTCATTCGCCGTGCTCTTTCGCGGACGAGGGCCCAAGCGAGGGCGCTTCGTCGATTTCTACTCGGTCACCGACGCCGCGTATCTCTTCTCCATCGAACTCCCGTTTGCTCCGACCGACATCGCCTACGGGCACGGGCTGCTGGTTCTCTCCGGTGAGAGTGACGACGGCGCGCCATCTGTTCGTGCGTACCGGTGGCGCCGGCGTTGATGGACTTGTTCGGCAAGCACTGACGAATCGGGCGCGCTGAGCGCCGAGGGAGTGAACGCTCGTCGCGCCATGTCGTTCGGTGGTTCACGATGTCACGCACGACGATGGAAGGGAGGTCATGCGCATGCACCTGCAGCAGAGGGCCCTCTGAAGTGGTCTCGGTTTTCTGAACAGGGTGGATGAGTGGACCGCGGGCTCCCCCAGCGACATGTTCGCCACAACCGAGGAGTCCCCGATGTCGAAACGTCCCCGTCGCAACCATGCCCCGGCCTTCAAGGCGAAGGTCGCCTTGGCCGCGGTGCGCAACGAAGGCACGCTCGCCGAGTTAGCCAAACGGTTTGATGTGCATCCCGGGCAGGTCACCGCCTGGAAGGATCAACTGCTCTCGGGCGCGGCCGGCGTGTTCGGCGGCGGCCCCGTCGAGCCCCCGGTCGACGTGAAGACCCTCCACGCGAAGATCGGCGAGCTCGCGCTCGAGAATGATTTTTTAGAACACGCGCTCGGCAAGGCCGGCCTGCTGAGCGCCAAGCGATGATCGACCGGACGCACGCGTTGCCTGTGACGCGGCAGGCCGAGGCGCTCGGGATCAGTCGCGGCGCGGTGTACTACGTGCCGCGGCCGATGTCGCCGGGTGATCTCGCGCTGATGCGCCAGATCGATGTGTTGCACCTGGACTTCCCGTTCGCCGGCGCGCGCATGTTGCGCCGTCTCCTGCGCGGGGATTTCCCGGGTGTGGGACGCCGACGGATCGGCACCCTGATGCTCCACATGGGGATTGCCGCCGTGTGTCCGCAACCCGGCACCAGCCGCCGCCACCGCGCGCATCCCGTGTTTCCCTATCTGCTGCGCCATCGGACGATCACCCGGCCGAACGAGGTCTGGGCGATGGACATCACGTATATCCCGATGGCGCGCGGCTTCGTCTACCTCGCCGCCGTCCTCGATTGGGCCAGTCGGCGCGTGCTGAGCTGGCGGGTGTCCATCACGCTCGACAGCGCCTTCTGCATCGCGGCGGTGGAGGAGGCGCTGGCGCGCCACGGCCGCCCGGCCATCTTCAACACCGATCAGGGCGCCCAATTCACCAGCGCCGCCTTCACGGGCCTGCTCCACGATCACGGCATCCAGATCAGCATGGACGGCAAGGGCTGCTGGCGGGACAACATCTTCGTCGAGCGCCTCTGGCGCTCCCTCAAGTACGAGGAGGTCTACCTCCATGCCTACGCCTCCGTGTCCGCCGCGACCGCCGGCATCGACCGCTACTTCAGGCTGTACAACAGCCGACGGCCCCACTCCAGCCTGACCGACCGCACGCCCGACGACGCCTATTTCTTCCCGCCACCGCTCCAGGCGGCCGCGTGACCCCCGCTCGCGCTCCAGTTATCCAGCCCCGTCAGGCTGTACAGAAAAACGGAGCCACTTCACTCGTCGCACGCCCCCGACTGCCCAGGCGCGCGATTGGCGATCAGCCCATCTTCCCGTCGAGACTGTTTCTGCGCCATGCCACTCGTGCATTGTCGATCGCTCTTGCGCGCCGCGGGCCCAGCGCATCGGCGATCCTTTCACCGCTACGGATGGAGGGCTCTGCCTGGTGCCGACCCAGCCTCCTCACCCGCCGCGGCGCTATTGGCGCGCCTGTCAGAGCCGGCCAAGGCGCTATCGCATGCGTGGCGTCAGTCGGCCGATATCGCAGGAAGACCGTCTGGCTTCTCTTCGCGAGCCACAGTGTGTCACCGGAAATGCTGAACGCCTGACACAGGAACTGTGGTTGTCGCGGGTCCGACTCGGACAGAGCTTCCCCGAGGCACAATCCGCCAGGCATGAAGGTCGATCCGAGTTTCCAGCGTTCTAGTGCGTATCCCGTGTCATCCAGTCCGGCGGCAAGGCCAACCACCATTCCGTCTTCGCGTAGCCACAGCGTGTCAAGTGCACCAAGCGCGGGGAATACTTGAACCCACCGCCCGACTAGCGGGCTGACCGGTCGCGCCGGCTTGTGCGCCGGATCACACGAGATGGCACAGAGCACTAGCCCACCGGCGGCGATTCGTGCGATTCGCATGGCCTCATCTCACCTTGCTGCCTAACGCATACACTACCACCGACTCCACGCCCTCGTTGCTCGTGTGCACGCCGGCCAGGTAGTCTCGCCCAACCTCAAACACTCGCACACGAGCGGGCACGACTGCCGTGGCCATGGCTGTACCTCCGACGTCGAACACGACGGCTTGGGTTCTGCTGTTGGGGTCTTCGTTGAATGCCATGACCCACATCTCGCCATCCGGACCTGGTACAAACCGCGCAAATGCCGGTGCGAGCCGTGTTCGTAGCCCGATCTCGAACTCAGCCTCGATTCTCGCCCTTTCATCGCTCGTACTTGCTTCGCCGAGCGCCTCTACCTTCACTCTCGCAAGGATCGAGTCGGTATAGGGTCGCCGGTCGGTGGGCATTCTGGCCACACCCACGAACGTTCCAGCACCGTCATATCGTTTGATGACACCGTCTCCGGAATCACCGATCCACACTCGATCGGCGCTGCTACCGAGGACGAGCACAGGTCCCAGCGAGTATCGTGCGACACCCGTTCGCACGGGGCCTGACGAGCGCGTAGCTTAGCCACGAGGCACTCGGCCACTCGCCCATCCAGCGCACCTCCCGGATCTCCAACTTGCGAAGGCCGACGGCCGTTGTCGCGTACCGCTCTTCCGTAGGGCGGCGGCACGAACGGTCCGAAACCCGGCTGGCACGACGAGCAGGGCACCGTTCGCGAGGCGCGCTACCGCACCAACCTCGGGCCGCGTTTCTGGCCCGCAGGAGCAAACGTCCCTTGAATCCCTCACGTACATCATAGACGTTCACGCGGCTCTGAGCGGGCGGTTGCTCGGCGACGAAAAGTGAGTCGCGAACGCGCCACAAAGCCGTCGCGTTCTCCAGTTCGCCCGGTCCGGCACCACGTCTGCCAATGCGCCTCATGAAGTCTCCATTCGACGCGTACACGCGCAGCTCTTGTGACGCGCCATCGAGCACAACCACTTCGCCGCCAGGGAGGCGTGTGACCCCGACGATGCGATCGAAACGCTTTGCGTCGTCCGACTCATCACCAATTGTGAGCAACGGCTTGAGTGCGACGCGTCGTTCGTCCAGGCCCCGTGGACCTTGACGATTCTGCGCACCGACGCTGGTGGACAGGGAGAGCGCGAGCAACACATGGAGCGCGTGACGATACGGTCTTGCACCGGCCCTTCGGCGGAGTTGACCACGGGTCTCTTCAACTCGCCGTTGGCTCTCGTGGACGGACGCGCAGGCACGCTGTTCGTGTCCGTCGCGCGTCAGGAGGCGCTGGTGGGAGAACGCAATAGGAATCAACGACGGCCCGCGAGTTCCAGGAGTTGAGAGAGGGACGCGACGCCGCGATGTACGCCGCTGAGCGAGACAAATGTCGGTGTACCAGTCACCAGTAAGCTGTCCGCCAATTCCGTCTGGAACAACAGTCGTTTTCGCGCATCTTCACCGGTCACACAAGCATCGAACTGTTCTATTTCGGTAACGCCCGCCGCGCCCGCTTCACGGAGCCAGTCCTCATCCTTCTGCCAGAGATCTGTTTGCATCAGCTGCGCGTGAAGGCGCGGGAAGTGCCCGCTTGGCTCGGCGCAGATGGCGGCTCGCGCCGCACCCTCCGCATTGGGATGCGAAGGACCCGGATAGTGAAGTAGGGCTATTCCGACGCCCCTAGCGACCGCGGAGTCGATCGCCGCCTGCGAGGCTCGGCAGAAGGGACACTCATAGTCGGAAATCACGACCACCTCCACCCTTCCGCGCGCGCTGAAGAGTCGTGATCCGGCCTGCTCCATCTCACTCCAGTGCCGCTTGGCCGCTCTGAACGTCGTACGATCGCTCCAGTGGCGCTCCCAGCTTGCTCGAACGAGCGATGACGGTTGCGCAATCAGGTACGCCGCCACGGCCATGCGAGCCGTCGGCGCGTCCCACGGTGCGCAGACTTCACATGGCGGGCCACAAGCAGGATGCGACAGATGTGCGACACGACTCGGGTGATACTTAGGCCCGCGGTCGCAATCCGCATCGCCAACGAGCCGAGCCTTCCGTCACACCCGATTGTACCGCACCGGGTGAACCGCCCGATCACGCCCTGCCGCATCAATCGACCCATTGGCAAAACCGCGCAGATGGGCTTGACTCCATTCGCTTCGCGATGGGTAGCGACGAACGCCGCCAGCACGTCGGTCGGAGAACTCGGGGCGTTTCATCGCGACGCAACCCTACCCGTCTTCCGCCTTCAATGCTCGTAGCAGTCGCGCCGGACTCAGTACACCGGCCTCCTCGTGCGCGCGCTCGAGCGTTCTCCGTTCGACGCTCGCGCATGCAAGCACGCGCTTTACCGTCGTCTCACCGGGAGCCGCGAGCGCGTCGATCCATGCGCGGCGAAATCGCACGGGCAAGGTTGTCAGTTGTTGAACAGCCTCACATCGTCTCGGAGTCGCCTCGCCCCCCTTTGCCGCGCCGCGGGTCCATTCTGGGAGTGCGTCGAAGGCGCGCACGACCAATTCGCATTGCCGATGCAGGCTCAAACGATACACGGCGTGCATGGCCTGCGGATTGATTGCCGGATACACGACCACGCGCAGCTCGCGTCCGGTTCGGGTCAGTTGCGCAGCGACTCTGAGCGCCGTCTCGTCATCAGGTGCGGCGACTTCCGGATCGAGTACCACAGCGATCACATCGCTCCCCATCGACGAAATCGCCGAACCGAGCTGCGCAATGTCGGCCATGCGCTCGTAGCGTACCTTCGCTCGGCCGGGCGAGGCATCGCCGAGGCCGGCGGTAGATCCGCACGACATTTCGCTGACGGTCGCTTCGTCCGCAAGAACGAGAACTACCCCCCCCAACGTTCCCCATTCATCCCCTCTTCCATCCCGAGAAGTCCCCTGTCGTCCGTTCGATGGGCTGGCCGAGCGCCGACGGCGGGCGAACGGTTCAACCCACCAACGATTCGAGAATTCAGCGAATGCCCGACGCTGTCAAGTCAGGGAATGCGCGCACGCACTCGTCGGTTGCCACGCGGGCGAACGCGCATCCGAACTCGCGCACGCGCCGCGCGGTCGCCATGCTTGGGATGGCCGATGCGCTCGATCGTTGATGCGGACACGGTCGCTTGCATCAGTTCGGCGAGCGGACGGGTGCTCGGATACCGCGCTCGTCAGCTGCTCGAGGCGCACCCGTACCGACCGTCGCTGTCTCGCGTTCGTGTTGACTTGCCGCCTTCGTGCTCTTGCGTCGTGGTATGGCTCGCAGAAGCCTCGTCGACAGCGAGCGCCTGGACGTCGTCGAGCAGCGTTCGCCGTCCCCTCCACACCGAATGCCATGCTCACGGCAATCAACGTGGAGTAACCAGACTGAGTCACGGACATCATTGCGCAGCCGAACCGCCAGCGGAGCAGCAGCTCTTTGTATCTCTTGTGCGCGCCGCCTGCGAGCTCGGACGTGGGGCGCACAATCGGTCGCGTCCGCTTGGCGTCCCAATAGGGCCGCAGGTCCAGCCTACTCGCACCGTTTCCACACAACGATTCCTTGTCGCCCTTTCGTGACCGTCTGTCGCATTCGCGCACTTGTCTCGTGGCCTTGTGGGCGCGACTGTCGTCGGCGACGAGCGCGGCTTCCTCAGACTGTCTGGGCCGCGGGTCGCTCGTGGCGTGATGCAGGTCACCTTTCTCGAAGGGGAGGATTGCGACTATGAAACGCAAGCTATGGGTCGTTGGGCTAGCGCTCGTCGGAGGTATCGCTGCGCTCGGGGCGGATGCCCGGGCGGCCACCGCGGTGTATGCCTGCCCGGAGATCGCGCCGACCTTCTGCACTACGATCGACCTCTCGGAGATCTGCGGCCCAGGCTGTACGGTCACACTCGCGGGCTACAATTGATCGAGTGAAGTCGCACGCGAGAGAAGTCAGTGGACACCGTCATCCCGATGATCTCCAACGGTACCGTCCATTGGTCTCGCTCGCGTGCATCGCGGTCCATCGCCGCCGTGCTCGCGGAGTTGCTTCTTGGCGTTCTCATTCGCGCTGGTGTTTTTATTCATAAGGAAGCACAGTTCGAGGAGTCGCTGCGGTCATTCGTACATCGCCATCCGGGAAGATCCTACCGTACGGTGCTTTTCCTGTCGGTTCATGATTGCACCAACTACCTGTGGTTTGCGATGCTTCTACGGCGGAAGTTGCCGCCCGATGACTTCGCCTCGCCGGTGATTGTCGTCGTGTCCGAGCCGGGTTGGTTGAAGGAGCGGACCCCCGACGCCCTCTCTGTATTCATCGATGCTGGCTTTGTCGTCCTACCGATGAAGCGCCCGCGACGCATGCCAGGTATTCCCTCGCGTATCGTCACTTCTCCCACACTCCTGCTGCTGGACCGAAAAGGAACTCAGCTAGCGGAATACTCCATTCGTCCATCCGTCCGTGACATGTACGGAGTCGTCGCCGCGGTCCTCGCGCTCTCGCGATACTCGAGCTAATCATGTGCAGCCATCGCTTGCGCAAACGCATTGGGCAAGGTCCTCACCGTGCGACCTTGCTCCTATTGCTCGCCACCACCTTCGCGCCAGCCGCAAAGGCTCAGCTCCGCTCCGCTCACTTCGCGGACGCTGATCGCGCAACAAGCTCGTTCTCGCGACACGCCCGGAAGCCGGTAGGGAGGGTGAGTGCTTCGGATCGCGGCCAGCGATCGTCGTCAGCGAGTACACGACGCTACCCGGCGATTCGCCTCCGATCGACTTGGACAATCGGGGGAGATGATGCCGATACCACATTCCTGCTTCCGTTCTCCCTTACTACAACGGCGCAACACTTCGTCGTGTACGATGCCATCGCGCGAAGAGTCGTGGCACTCTCGCCCATCTCGGGGAAGGAAGCATGGCGCTTCGGCCGCGCCGGCCGTGGACCGAACGAGTTCGGCGGAATTGCGTTCGTCAGTCCACGACCGGCCGGGGGGGTGCGCATTCTCGACCTTGGCAATCAACGACTGTCGAGTCTCTCGGATCAGGGCACTATCCTTGGCCGGTATGCGTATCCGTTCGGTGCCGATCCGCGCGGCGTCTGCGACCTGCAGGAGTCTCAAGTACGTCTGCGAGCTTTGGTGGACCACGAGATTCAACGAGTCGTCGACGACACCACGGTAGTTGCCGACGGACCGTTGCCGTGGCCAGAACTGGCAGGGCATCCCGGACTAGTTCGACAGTCCCTGCTTGTCTCGCATCCCCGTGGCGATGTGTGCTTCGCGACCCTCTCCTTCGGGCCAAGGTTCGCAATACTCGACAAGGACGGCGTTCGAGCCACCGGTTCCTGGATCGAGCCGGTTCCCTTGGCGCGAGCTCGCTCACTCGGGAAAGGATCATGGACCATGATGCCCGGCAGCGTCATTACCACGACGAGCGCGACTGGTGTGGGAGAGACCTTTGCGGTCCTTTTCGAAGGGCGCTCGACGCAGCGAAAGCGCGTTATCGACTTCTATTCGATCGCCGACGCCTCCTACCTGTTCTCCATCGTGCTGCCCTTCGAAGCCAAGGTCATCGGCTACGGCCATGGACTGCTCGTCGCCATGGGTGAGACATCGGATGGTGCTCCTTTCGTTCGTGCGATGAGCGCCTCGCCTTCGCTTGAGACGCTTGTGAGTCGGGCAAGGGCGGCCACGCGGTAGCTCAGTCGGCGGCACGGAGGGTCTCGCGTGATACTGCCGCACAAGCGCGGTTCACTGCCTTCTTCTCAGATCGCTGACTTCGATGCCTTATCCTGTTTGGTTGTTCCTTGTGTCGACTTTGCTTGCGCCAATGGCCTGGACGTGTGGGGTCGCGAACGAAGGTGACGACCGCCCTCCTCTCCAATGAGGGAGAAGGACCGTCGCGACCGGTCGCCTCAGACAACAATGGGACATTGGGGGTGACGCGAATGACACGACCATCCTCCTCCCGCTGCAGCTGCGAGCCACGCGCCAGCATTTTGTGGTTTTTGGAGTTGCCAGACTTTCGTGGAGAGCTGGTAAGTTCTCAAACGAACTCACTCGACGTCGACCAGGCTTGTGGGTGACCCCACACTGCTCAGGGCTGAGGCCTCCAATGTGGCTGTGCCATCGGGTACGGTTGTAGAAAGTATCGATGTAGTCAGCGATGTCCGTCAGTGCGACGTCGCGGCTCGCATAGATGCGCTCCTTGATCCGTTCATTCTTAAAGCTGCTGAAGAAGGACTCCGCTACCGCATTGTCCCAGCAGTTGCCGTTCCGGCTCATGCTCGGCTCAAGGCGATTGGAGCGACAGAAGCGTCGCCATGCATCGCTGCCGACATGGGTCCCCTGATCGGAGTGCACATTGGTCCTCCGCGGCCGCCGCTGCTTCACGGCTGATGCGAGCGCGTTCAAGACCAGTTCGTGATGGATCGTCGGGCCACCGGCCCACCCGACACCTTGCGGGAGAACAGATCGATCACGACCGCGAGGTAGCGCCACCCGTGCCACGTCCGGATGTAGGTGATGTCCGTCGCTCAGGCCGCGTTAGGCTGCGTAGGCGAGAACTGGCGCTTGAGGAGGTTCGGCGTCAGCACGGCCGGCTTGCCGACCTCCCAACGGCGCGTGCGATAACCATGCAGCGCGCGGAGCCGTTCTCACGCATCAGGCGGGCAACGCGATGCTTGCTGCACGTCTCGCCGGCCTCCCGGAGATCAACGAACACCCGCGCGCCCCGTAGATGCCCTGGCTCGCCGTGAATGAGGCACGGATCAATCGCAGCAATCGCGCGTCCTCCACCGCTCGCGCTGACTGCGGGCACTTAAGCCACTGGTAGTACCCGCTGGGCGCGACGCCCAACTCGCGGCACATTACCTCAGTGGGGAATTGCTACCGATGTGCCGTGATGAACTCGTACTTCCGCCGCACTCGATCTGCTTTGGGCTTCGCTGGCACGGGCTCTTCCTCTCGTTGAGGTGCTTGACCTTAGCACCCTCCACGACAATCTGGTGACTCCACTCACTGCCGATGTCGCACTTTGGGCCTCGATTGTCGCACGTTCTCCCTTGCAAGTGCGCTGAGTGCCCCCAAACGTGCTTCTCCGCGACGGGTGAGCGGCCGACGCGCATGGCGCGGTCGCAAGTCACGCCGGACGGAAGACTCAAACTCTGAGCTGGAGAGGCCTCATGATCCGCACCGTACTGTCCCACGCTCGCAATCTGGCGCTCGCACTCTTTGCCGCCTCCCTGTTGGGGTCAAGCGCGTCGGCAGCGCCGATCTGCGATCCGTCACCCAACGGTCAATGCATCTGCTGCGGCTCGAACTGTTGCCAAGTGATCTGCGGCGACCAGAACTGCAACTGCTGTAGCGGCTCGTGCTCAGGCAACCACTGCTACTAGCACTCGCAACCGGCGCGCGCGCTCCTCGCAGAGTCTTTTCCTCAGCAGTCGCGGATGAGCGCGCGGTCGATTCTCTCGTCATGCGTCAAGCAACCAGCCTCCCAGCCATGAAACGCGATCGTCTGAGCATCATTGTGAATGTCGTCGTGCTCGTTGTTGTGGCATACGCGTTGCTTCGACCGAGTGGACCGTTAGGTGCACGCCTCGCAGAGTGGAATCGGGAGCGCCGTCGCGACCGGATACTGGCCACTTCCTGGTCAACAGTGGCGGACGGAAGTCGTCTCGACTCCTCCTCGGCGCCGATTGCGCTCGTGGAGTTCTCAGACTATGAGTGCCCGTACTGCAGGCAGCAACACACCGTTCTCTCCGCGAGCATTGCAGCAGGTAGGTCTCAGGGTGTTGCCTTTCGACACCTTCCTTTGGCGATCCATCCCCGTGCGCGAGGCGCGGCACTCGCCGCCATCTGCGCAGATCGTGTCGGGCGCTTCGTGCCAATGCACGAGCGCCTCTTCACGACCACGACGTGGATCGCTGACACCAACTGGGTGCGAGAGGCGCTAGCTTCCGGCGTTACCGACACAGCCACCTTCACGGCGTGCATGAGAGGTCGATCCGCCCAGGAACGCCTAGAGAGCGACGTGGCACTCGCAAGGGACTTGGGAATCAAGGGCACGCCAACCTTCATTAGTCCGCATGAGTACTATGAAGGCGTACTTCCAGAATCCACGGCCGTGAGAATGATGAGCCGTTCGGGAAGCTGAGCAGTCTTCGGAATTCACACAAACTCTTCTACACGGTGCCCGCGCGCGCTGCCGCTCACGCGGTCATCGGGCTCTCTCTCAAGACGCGTCGCACCGATTGCCACTGAGAATGCGATCCGAATGACAGCACAGTTTGAGTTTCGGCAATCGCGGCACCGAGTATCGGTTCGGACTGCACTCGTTGCCGTGCTCTGCGTCGCCTGTGTTCTCGAGTCGGACGGCACTTCCGCACGTCAAGCAGATTCATCGGCGCGACCTGTTCGACGACGCGAGCTCTCATTGGCCAGCAACGCCAGCTACGTCCTACGCTACGACGAAGCATCCGGAAGAGGCCCGCTCGATGTTGTCGGCGCAGTCCGGCTCACGAACGGCGTGACGGTTGTCGCTTCCGCACAAAGCACTCGTCTCGAGTTCTACGCCGCGACCGGTACCCTCGTCCGCACGATAGGCAGACGTGGCAAGGGACCCGGTGAGTTCGGCGCACTCGCCGCATTGTGGCGCACCGGTGACGACTCCTTGATCACATTTGAGGGCGGTCTCACTCGCAATTTCGCCCTGTTTGACTCAAGTGGGAAGTTTGCACGGACCTGGACGTCGATGGGCGGGGACTCGAGTACACGATATCTCATACCTCTGGCTGCTTTGCCGGACGGTCGTGTCGCCGCCCGGACCATGAACGTGATCAGTCCGCTTCCCGTCGCACAGACGACACGCCCCCTCACCTCCATACTCCTGTTTTCCCGGGACTGGAGCGATCCGCAACATCTATTTCGCCTGCCGGATACATATCGATTTCAAGGTCCCGGCGACCTCCAGTCCGAGGTGCCGTTCACTCCGGAACCTCTCGCTGCGTTCTCGCGCAGCGCGGGCTTCTTCGCGCAATCGGACTCTTCGGTCGTCCATGTGCGGCGTTTCGGCGACCGCAGTCTCGCGATGATTCGGTGGAGCGAAGATCGCCGCGCCGTTACCTCACAAGACGTCGAGCGAGAGTTGGCGCGGCGAGTGAACGAAGCGAACACCTTGTACAGCAACGCACCAGCATTGAGACGACGCTTCGTTGACGGTGCGCTCCGCCCGATGTTTCGGCAGATGTCCCTTCCGACATCGCTTCCTCTCCTCGGCCGCCTGCTCGTCGACTCCGAGGGCCTACTGTGGGTACTGTCCTACGTCACACCGGCCGAGCGATTCGTGGCATCGCGCACCGCCCGTATTTTCGACGCCAGTGGCAACATGGTGGACCGGATCGAGCTCCGTGCGGGATTTGAACCCACGCAGATCGGACCTGACTTCGTGCTCGGGATTCGGACGGACGCGGACGGCGTGACGTCGGTCGAATCGTACGTACTGACACGAGGGAGCACGACTTCGTCACCGTGACGGACGGCGCATAGGTGTCGCCAGCTGCCAAGATCTCGCCCCAGGTGCAGCGCATGGCATGCTCCATCGCGACCGTTCCCGGGGATCACCCCCTGTGTCAGGATAGTTGTCACATGAGCGGTGCGTCAGCATCGGTCATGGTCACGTCGTAGGGGGCGGAGGAATAGGGTCCGATGGCGGAGTACAGTGCCGCGTTCAAGGCGCGGGTGGTGAAGCAACTGGTCGGGCCGCAGGCGGTGAGTGCGACGCGCTTGGCGGCGGCGGTGGGGGTGCCGCAACCGACGCTCTCGCGATGGTTGCGCGACGTGCGTAGCATGGACGGCATGCCTCGACGTGAACGAAAGGAATGGACCGGCGCGGAGAAGCTCCGTGTCGTGCTGGCGGCGGCCGGCTTGGAGGAAAGCGCCCTCGGGGCCCTGCTGCGCCGCGAAGGGGTGCAGGACACGCAGCTCACCGCGTGGCGCCAAGCGGCGGAGACGGCGCTCGACGCTGCGCCGCGCCGGGCGCCGGGCGGGGCGTCTGCCGAGGCGAAGCGCATCCAGGCGTTGGAGCGGGGGCTGGCGCGGAAGGACCGCGCGCTCGCCGAGACGGCGGCGCTGCTGGTCCTGAAAGAAAGTCCAGGCGATCTGGGGGGACGCGGACGAGCCCACGCCCCCGCGGCGCGGGCGCTCATGATCACGCTCGTCGACGCGGCCGTCGCCAGCGGGGCCCGGCGGGTGTCCGCCTGCGCGGTGCTCGGCCTGAGCGGGCGCACGCAGGTGCCGCAGCGCCGGGCCGTACCGGCGCACGTCGCCACCGGGCCGGATCAGCTGTGGAGCTGGGATATCACGTATCTCAAGACGCCCGTGCGGGGCGTCTTCCTGTACTTGTACCTGATCCTGGATATCTGGAGCCGGAAGATCGTGGGCTGGTCGGTGCAAGCCACGGAACGCGCCGAGCACGCCGCGGACCTGTTCACCGCCACGTGTCACGCGGCGGCGTGTGAGCCGCAGGGGATTGTGCTGTACGCCGACAACGGGAGCCCGATGAAAGGGGCGACCATGCTCGCCACGCTCGAGCGCCTCGGCGTGCTGCCCTCGTTTAGTCGTCCCGGCGTGAGCAACGACAATCCGTTTTCGGAGGCGCTGTTCCGCACGCTCAAGTATTGCCCGGCCTTCCCGTCGCAGCCGTTTGCCGATGGGGCGAGCGCGTCGACCTGGGTCGCCGCCTTCGTGCAGTGGTACAACCACGAACACCAGCACAGCGCGATTCGCTTCGTGACGCCGGCGCAACGGCACGCGCGCGCCGATGCCGCGATCCTCGCGCGACGCCACGCGGTCTATACCGCCGCCCGCGCGCGGCAGCCCGGGCGGTGGAGTGGCACGACGCGCAACTGGTCGCCGATCACGACCGTCCGGCGGAATCCGGAGCGCGTCCCGACCTCCACCGGGAGGGCCAACGAAGAGTAGCAGGTCATACGACAACTACCTTGACACTCACCACTTCCGTGGCCCGAGTTGCGGAGTCTGCCCTCCCTCGTTCGCCATTCAAAGATCTTCGAGCATCCAAGCGCTGGAGTCTGCCTGGTCTCCGTGACATATGGTCCGATGTTCGCAATTCTGGATGAATCAGGCGTGCGCGTTCGCTCGCGATGGATAGAGGACATTCCGATGGGGGAGGCGAAGTCGCTCGGCAAGGGCTCATGGGAGATGCTCCCCAGCGTGAAGTCCGTGCAGGGCGCCACCGCCGTCGGCAACTCCTTCGCTGTCCTCTTTCGTGGCCGGGGCCCCAAGCGCGGGCGTTTCGTCGACTTCTACTCGGTGACCGACGCCGCGTATCTCTTCTCGATCGAACTTCCGTATGCCGCCACGGACGTCGCCTTCGCTCATGGATTGCTGGTGCTCGCCGGGGAGACCGAGGAGGGGGCGCCGTTCGTGCGGTCGTATTCGGCGACTCAATCACTCGATGGAATGGTCGCGAAGGCCCTCGGATCGACAACCACCGTGACTCCCTAGGGGCGCCCGTAACGATCACTCAGGCGGCGCCTCCTTCGCTCTACGCCGATTTGACGGCAACCTTTCCCGCTGTTGCCGCGCATCTCCGCCGGTCTCCTGCTACGATCGCCAGCTACATCAGCCCGAAGTGAGTCGGAAGCCTTGCGAGCTGCGCGACAGCTTCGCGAGTCCGGACGGGCGCCAATGCGGGCGACTGAGTGTACCCGATGACAAGCTCGACCAACGCTAGGTCGTGTCGTAGTTCTGTCGCATGTTTCTATTTGCCGATAGATGCTCGCGTTCTCACCATAGTCGACGGCTCGCGACGTACTCGTGAGCCGCTGGCGCGCGGCGATTGGCGTTCGCGCGCCATTTCACATCGTGAACGGAGGCGGCTATGAAGCGAGTGCTGATCTACGCGGGGCTGCTCGGATGCGTAGTATTCGTGGCTCACGCCGAACAGGGGGATGCACAGGTATTCGAGGGAGGCTGTCCGTCAGTCGAGATGACCGTGTGCAAACGCGTCGACCTCTCCGAAGTCTGCGGTCCTGGATGCTACGTGGACCTGATTGGCAGGATGACCGACGAGTGACGCCAGACCTGGGTCGCGGGACTGGCGTTAACCAGCGGGTCAGTAGGTTTTCGAGGAGGGAATCGCCAGTTCCGCGGCGCAGTGGGGATTGGTGGCATTGGTTGCTCTTGCTGACGATGACACTACTTGGATTCGGACTCAGGCAGGATCAACGCGAGATATTTGTTCTCCCGACGCGCGATGACTTTCCCGCGTTTCGGCCGAAAGAATGGGACTTTCTGCCCGTCATCGTGCTCAGGGATTCCGACTGCCTCGAGTTCTTGTGGTTTGCTCGCACCGTCCGACTTCGACTCGCCGAGTCACGCGTGGCTCCGCCGCTCATTCTACTCCTCTCGCCATGGCCGTGGCGTACGGCCACGACTCGATCTGCAGAGCTATCGATTCGTAACAGCGGGTTCGAAGTGATCGTGTCGACAGCGAGAATCGGACAGCTGACACCTCAACACGTGGCGCCTTCCATGGTACTAGTCGATCGGTCGCGTCGCGTGCGGGCAGCGTTCGTCCTACCAACGAGTCCCAGGGAGATGTACGACATCATTCGCGCGGCGAAGCAGCTGCTCTCGATCTCAGACACCTACGAGTCATCCGATTCAACCCATGGAGCAGCACTGCGATGAGCACTGCGAGTGTTTATTCTTTGGCTTCTCTTCTTCTGTGGTTTGTGGGTGCCGTGCGGGTGCCTACATCGGTCGATTCGTTCGCAGTATCCCGGCATGGACTAAGTATCCCGGTCGCGTGGGACGGAGCTATCGGGCCGCGCGTCGAGGGCCCTGGTGTCGCTGGGCGCGAGCTGCGGGACGTCCGACTCACCCCTCGCTGGATGATTGGCGGTAACCCCGAAGACACAACAATCTTGTTGCCGTTACAACTTCGCGCATCTCGCGAACACTTCCTTGTCTACGATGCGATTGCGCAGCGCTTGCTCGCGCTCTCTCCTAAGTCTGGCCGCATCGATTGGCGATTCGGGCGTCCCGGCCGCGGGCCGGGAGAGTTCGGCGGTGTTGCCAAGGTCACAGCAAGACGGGACGGAGGCGCCTTCGTCGTCGACTTCGCGCTCTCGCGCCTCACCGAGGTTACCGAAGACGGCAAGGAGGGGCCGCGCGTCGACTATCGGCTGGGGGTGAATCCAAGGGGGGTCTGCGAAGCCGGGAACACGCACATCCACCTGCGCTCGACCGAAAGCGGCGAGATCGAGCGAGTGCACGTGCCAACGGGCCAGAGGGGTTCGGAGGATCTCCCATGGCCGGAGCTGCGCGCGTTACCGTCGCTCGTGCGGCAATCCATGATATTTGAGCACCCGCAAGCAGGGGTCTGCATGATTAGCGTGACGTTCGGTCCCATGTTCGCACTCTTGGACGAAACGGGAGTTCGCGCACGGGCTCGTTGGATCGATGAGATTCCGATGGGACAGGCTAAGGCGCTCGGCAAAGGCTCCTGGGAGATGCTTCCGAGCACGCAGGGAGCGATGGGCGCCACCGCGGTGGGCAACTCGTTCGCCGTCCTTTTCCGTGGCCGCGGCCCCAAGCGGGGGCGTTTCGTCGACTTCTACTCGGTCATCGACGCTGGCTACCTGTTCTCCATCGAACTCCCCTTCCCGGCCATCGATATCGCATTCGGCCACGGCCTGCTCGCGCTCGCAGGCGAGACGGAGGAAGGGGCGCCCTTCGTGCGCGCCTTCTCCGTGATGCCGTCGTTGGAGGGCATGATCACCAAGGCCATGTCAGCTTCGCGTCGCGTGCAGCGGTAGTACTGCTCCTCAATCGCTTTGTTGGGTTCCCTCGCCCCGCCTCAGCCGAACAGGCAACCTTTTTTCTCTTTCCCGCGACATATGTAGAAGTCACCCCACAACTCCCCCCGACTCGCCCCGTGGCCGTACATTCGCTCCGTGAAGCGCCTCACTCTCCCGACGCCATGACGGCCACCGTTCGCCTCGTCCCTCCCCGCGCCCGTGCGCGCGCGCGGCTCTGTGTTCACGCGACCGCCCTCGCCGGCGCCCTCCTGAGCACGCTCACCGCCTGCGACAAGCTCCGCGGCGCCGCCACCAGCGACTCCGCCGCCGCCGACTCCGCCGCGGCAGCCGGCGACACTTCCGCCACCCCGCGCACCGCGATGGCGCTCCCGGTCGCGGTCACCGCGGTTCGCGACGGCGATCTGGTCCTCTCCGTCACCACCACCGGCCAGGTTCGCTCCGACGGCGAAGCGCTCCTCAAGGCCGAAGTGGCCGGCACCGTCGAGAAGGTCCTCGTGCACCCCGGCGATCGTGTTAGGCGCGGTGCGCCGCTGGTCACGCTCGACCCGCGCCCCTTCGACCTCGCGGTCGCTGAGGCGCAGGCGGCGGTCGACGAGGCGCAGGTGCGTTACTACGACGCCGTCGCCCCCGACTCGATCGTGCTCGGCCGCCCCCCGAGCGATGACCAGCGCCGCATCGCGCTCACCCGCTCCGGTCTCCAAACCGCACGCGTGCGGCTCGACCGCGCGCGGCTCGACCGCGAGCGCGCCACGATCACCGCTCCGTACGACGGGATGGTGGACCGCGTCGACGTGTCGCAAGGCGAACGTGTGGCCGCCGGTGGCAACATCACGCGAGTCGTGAACCTCAACGCGCTCCGCATCGAGGCCAACGTCCTCGAGCACGATCTCCCGCTGATCAAGGAAGGGGGGAACGCCCTCATCACCTCGGCCGCTGCCCCTGACGAGCAGGTGACTGGGCGCATCAGCGCGGTGCTCCCGGTGATCGACTCGACCACCCGCTCGGGGCGAGCCTATGTACGCCTTGCCGGAGGCGGCAAGCTGCGCCCCGGGATGTACGCCGACGTGCGCCTCGAGGCCTCCCGCCTCACCAATCGCCGCCTGGTCCCGGCCCGCGCCGTCATCGAACGCGACGGCCGCCCCCTGGTCTTCGTGGTGAAGGACGGCCGCGCCCAGTGGGTCTACATCCTCCCGGGGCGCACCAACGGCATCGAGACGGAAGTGCTGCCAGACTCCTCGTCGGGGCTGCTTCCGGTGGAAGTCGGCGACGACGTGATCGTCGAGGGGCACCTGACGTTGACGCATGATGCGCCGGTGCGCGTGGTGCAAGCCGAGGAGCCGAAAAAGAAGACGGTAGGCAGAGCCAAGAGCGAGTAACTGCTCGGAACACGACGCGCACCACCGCCGCACCGCGCACTCCAAACTCGTCTTCTCGTCTTCTCGTCTTCCCGTCTTCTAGAGCAAGACTCCGTGTCTCTCGCCCGATCTGCTGTAACCCGCCCCGTCACCACGATCGCCAGCGTCCTCGCGATCGTGTTGTTAGGCAGCGTGTCCCTCGGTCGCACCCCGGTCTCGCTCCTCCCCGACGTGCAGCTCCCGGTGCTGACCATCCGCACGCTCTACACCGGGGCGGCCGCCGAGGAGGTGTCGCGGTTCATCGCCGAGCCGGTGGAAGAGGCGATTGCCGCCACGCCGGGGCTGGTGGAGCTGCGTTCCGTCAGTCGCAACGGCGAGGCCACCACCACGGCGCGCTTTGCCTGGGGGACGGACATGCAGACGACGCTGCTCAACGTGCGCGAGCGGCTCGACAACGCTCGATCGCAGCTCCCCGAGCGCGCCGAGCGGCCGACGCTGCTCACCAGCGACCCGGGAGAGCGGCCGATCGCGGTGCTCTCGATGTCGATCGCCGGCGACATGCGGCAGCTCGCGCGCACGGCAGAAGACGTGCATGCGCGGCGACTGGAGCAGATCGCGGGTGTGGCGTCGGTCGCCGTCGTGGGCGCCCCCGAGGACGAAGTGCGTATCGAGGTCGATCCAGCGCGCATGCGCGCCCTCTCCCTCACCCCGAACGACGTCTCGGCCGCCATTCGCGCGGCCAACGTGAGCGGCGTGGGGGGGACGATCAGGCGCGGGCAGTTCCGATTTTCGGTGCGCACGCTCACCGAGTTCCGCTCGCCTGACGAGATCCGCGACGTCCCGGTGGGGCCGACAGGTGCAGGGATCACGCTCAAGGACCTGGCGACCGTCACCACGACCATCGCCGACCCCAAGACGCTCACCCGGTTCGACTCCAAGCCGGCGGTGGGGTTGGTGGTCTACAAGGACGCCGGGGCCAACACGGTCGCGGTGACGGGGGAGATCAACAAGGTCGCCGACCAGCTGCGCAAGGAATTCCCCGCCATCGGGCTCACCCTGGTGGCGGCGCAGGCCACGTTCGTAGTCGACGCGCTCTCCAACCTGGGGCAGGAGATCTTCATCGGCGGGGCGCTGTCGCTCCTGGTGATCCTCCTTTTTCTGCGCGACTGGCGCATGTCGCTGGCCATCGCCACGATGATCCCGCTCTCGGTCCTGCTGGCATTGGTGATCCTTCAGGCGCTGAACGTGACGATCAACGTTCTCTCGCTGGGCGGGTTGGCGTTAGGCGTGGGGCTCCTGGTGGACAACGCGATCGTGGTGGCCGAGGCGGCGGCGCGCAAGCGCGAGGAAGGGATGTCGCTGTTCGATGCGGCGATCGAGGCGACGGAAGAGGTGAGCGGGCCGCTGATCGCGGGGACGCTGACGACGCTGCTGGTGTTTGGGCCGATCATCTTTGTCCGGGGACTCGCGGCGGCGTTGTTTCGGGACTTGTCGCTCTCCGTCGTCACCAGTGTGGGCGCTTCTTTGGTGCTGGCCCTCACGCTGATGCCGGTCATGATCGTGGGGAGAAGACGGGAAGACGAGAAGACGAGAAGACGAGAGAACGATCCTCGGTCTTCTTTGACTCGGCTGGGGGGGTGGGCGGAGGCCTGGTATGAGAGGGGGATGCGGTGGGCGTTGCGGAATCCTGGGCCGGTGTTTGGGGTGGCGATTGCCTCCGTTGCGCTGACCGTCTGGGTGCTCGGGCGGATTCCTCGTGAAATTCTGCCGCAGGTTGATGAGGGGATGGTCGTCGCGTCGGTGCACCTCCCCGAAGGGACCGCCATCGAGGCGACCACGCAGCAGGTGGCGCGCATCGAAGATGCGGCCCGGGCGTTAGGCGCGAAGGGGATCTACTCGCGCGTGGGGATCGCCACCGATGAAGAGATCCTCGCTGGCGCGGAGCCGGGGTCGTCGGCCACGGCGCAGTTGCTCGTCCCGGTTCCCGAGGGGCAGAAGGCGGCGACCTTTGCCGACAAGTTGCGCGCGGCGGTCCCCGATCTCGCGGCCGGCGCGCTGGCGCTCGATCTCGCCGGGCAGTCCGAATTCGGGTCGCTCATCGGGCGCGAAGGGCGCCTGGTGCGCGTGGAGATGAGCGCGCGCACGTTGACCGAAGCCGCCCGCTGGGCCGACTCGGCGCGCGCGCGGCTGCAGAAGCTCCCGTCCCTCGCCGACGTGCGCGACCCTAACGGCGGGACGCAGCCGGTGGTGGAGATCACGCTGCAGCGCAACCTCCTGGCCGAACGCGGCATCTCCGTCGAGGCGGTGTCCAACGCCCTGGCCGGTGGGCTGGGCGGGGTGGAGTCGAGCGACTACCGCGAGACCGATCGCCGCACGCCGATCTCGGTGCGCTTTGCGGGGGTCAAGAACGAAGACCTGGCCGAGGCAATGGCGACGCCGGTGAAGGGGGTGCCGATCGCGCAGCTCGTTAGGGCCGAGGAGCGGCAGGCACCGATCGAGGTGGTGCGCGTGGGGCAGCGCCCGGTGGCCGTGGTCGAAGGGCTCATCGAGAGCGGCGGCACGCGCACCGCCGCCGAGGATGTGCGCGCGACGATGACCGCGATGCGGTTCCCGTCCGGGGTGACGTGGGAAGTGAGCGGCGCCGACACGGAGCAGGAGCGCACCACGAGCGAACTGACGCTGGTGGCGTGGCTGTCGGTGGCGCTGGTCTTTCTGGTGCTGGCGGGGGAGTTCGCGTCGTTCACGGTGCCGCTGGTGGTCATGCTGACCGTCCCCCTTGCAGCAGTCGGCGGGATTCTCTTCCTCTACGTCACCGGTCAATCACTCAACGCCGTCGCCCTCATCGGGATCGTGGTGATGATCGGCATGGCCGACAACGAGGCGGTGGTGAAGCTCGATGCCATCCGTCGCTTCCGCGAGGAAGGGCACAGCATCGAGGAGGCGATCATGCTCGGCGGGCACCAGCGCCTGCGGGCGATCGCGATGACGAGCATCACCACGATCACCGGCGTGCTGCCGCTGGTCTTTGGGTGGGGGAGCGGCGGGGCGCTGTACCAGCCGTTGGCGGCGGGGGTGATCGGAGGGAGCATAAGTGCGCTCCTCGTCACCTTCTTCCTCCTTCCCACGGCGTATGCGGTGCTTGAGAGAAGACGGGAAGACGGGAAGACGGGAAGACGAGAAGGGGCGTCGTTGGTTGGAGGGGAGGTGGCTCGTGGCGAACAGTAGCCTCTCCCGCCGAGTGCCCGCCCCCTCGACGCTCCCACTCGTCTTCTCGTCTTTTTTTTTTTTCTTTTTTTTTTTCCCTTTTTTCCCGCCCTCCCTTCTTCTCGTCTTCCCGTCTTCCCGTCTTCCAGGCCCCATGATAAGGGCCGCCGTTTCCCGCCCAGCAGTGGTATGGGCTGCCGCGGTCACGCTGCTGCTGGCGGGGCTGGTGGCGTTCACCCGCCTCCCCCTCGCCACGCGCACCACCATCGAGCTGCCGCGCCTCTCGATCACCTCCACGTGGACGGGCGCCAGCGCCGAGCTGGTCGAGATGTACGTCTCGTCGCCCGTGGAGGCGGCGATCCAGTCGGTGCGTGGGGTGCGCAAGACACGCTCCGAGTCGTCCGAGGATGGGTCGCGCATCACCGTCGAGCTCGAGCCTAACGCCGACGTCCAGATTGCGCGCCTCTCGATCCTCGAGCGCATCGAACTCCTGCGCAAGGATTTCCCGCCGGGGGTCACTTCGCCGCGGGTGAGCAACTACGTCCCCGAGGAGTTGTCCGAGGAAGACCTCCTCACCCTCACCATCTCCGGCCCCTACACCGCCGGGACGCTGCAGAAGATCGCCGACGAGCAGGTGGAGCCGCGGCTGAGTGCGGTTCCGGGGGTCGGCAACATCAGCGTACAGGGCGGAACGGAGCCCGGCGTCTCGGTCACGTACGACCCCGCCCTGCTGCGCCAGCTCGGGATCTCGCCGCAGGCGTTAGGCGACGCCCTCACCGGGGCGCGCGTAGTGCAGGCGCTGGGGAAGGAGCAGCGCGGCAACACCGAACGCCCGGTAGTGCTACGCGACCAGCCTCAGGCGGTGGAGGACCTGGCCAACCTCCCGATCCTCGGGCGCGGCGGCGAGCCGTTCGCGTTAGGGTCGCTGGCCTCGGTGCGTCCGGAGGAAGACGCCCGCGGCTTCTTCTTCCGCATCAACGGGCAGCCGGCCATCGCCATCGGCGTGTCGCGCCTGGCCGGCGCCGATGCCATCAAGACCGCCGGCGCCGTGAAGCAGGCGCTCGACGACATCGAGCGGCGCCTGCCGACGGCGGTCAAGCTGCAGGTCGTGTACGACGACTCCGTCGAACTGGCCAAGCAGTTGCGTGACCTGCTCATTCGCGGCTCGATCGCCTTCGGACTGGTGCTCGTCGTCCTGCTCGCCCTCTTGCGCGACTGGCGCGGGACGGGCCTGGTGATGCTCTCGGCGTCGGTCTCGGTGGCCGGGACCGCGCTCCTCCTGTACGTCTTCGACGTTCCGGCCAACCTGCTCACGCTCGCCGGACTGGCGATGGGGGTCGGGATCCTGGTGCAGGACGGGCTCATCGTGATGGACCGGTTGGGTACCGTCCCCGACACGCCGGACGATCGCGCCCGCGTGGCGCGCGCGATTGCCCCGGCGGTCACCGGCGCCACGCTCACCACCGCGGTGGTGCTCTTCCCCTTCCTGTACCTGCAGGGGAACGCCCGCGCCGCGTTCGTCCCGTTTGCCAGTGCCTTCACGATCGCGTTGGGGTGGTCGCTCATTGCCTCGGTGGTGATGATCCCGGCGCTCGCCCGCGGGCACCGGGTGCACGAAGCGGCCTTTCCGCGCTCGCGCCGCGCCTACGCGCGCCTGGTCCTCGCGGTGATGCGCTGGCGCTGGGTCACGCTCTCGCTCACCGTCGCCACGTTAGGCGTGCTGACGTGGGGGTTCATCAAGAAGGTCCCGCGCCTCTCGTTCAGCGGCTTCGGCGAGCAACGCACCACCCTCACGGCCTTCGTCAACTTTCCCCGCGGCTCCGACCCCGCGTCGCTCGACGCGGCGATGCGCGAGCTGGAGGCGCAGGTGGTGGGGCGCCCTGGGGTGGAGCAGGTCACGGCCCAGACCTACGGCGGCTTTGGCGCGGGGATGCGCGTCCTCTTCCGGCGCGACGCCGAGTACTCGGCGATCCCGCAGGAGCTGGAGGAGGCGCTCACGCAGCGCGCCGTGTTCATCGGCGGGGCGTCGATCTCGGTGCGCGGGCAGGGGCCGGGCTTCTCGTCAGGCATGGGCGGGGTGTCATCGGCCACCTTCCGCATCAAGATCCTCGGCTACTCCTTCAGCGGCGTCGAGCGGCTGGCGCTCGATCTCAAGGAGCGACTCGAGCGCATCCCGCGCGTGCGCGACGTCGACATCAACTCGTCGTCGTTCTTCTCGACGGGCAAGGCGTACGCCGTGACCATCGAACCCGATCGCGCCGCGCTGGAGCGCTACGGCGTGACCGCGGCCGACTTCTCGCGTGCCGTCTCGCGCGAGGTGCGCGGCCCCGTCGGTCGCCAGCTGCTGGAGATCGGCGGTGACGAGATTCCGGTGACGGTCAAGGCGAAGGGGGCGCGCGACCGTTCGCTCGACGACCTGCGCGCCGCCATCGTCCCCAATCCCGGCGGGGCCCCCGTCACCATCGGTTCGCTCTCGGCGGTCGACGAGCGCGAGGCGCTGAGCGCGATCTCGCGCGAGGACCAGCAGTACGTGCGCATCGTGGCGTACGAGTTCCGCGGCCCCAACAAGCTGGCGCAGCGCACGCACGATGCCTTCATGAAGTCGATCTCCGTCCCGCCGGGCTACTCGGCGGCCGATGCCGGCTTCGGCTTCTTCGAGCCAGACGAAAGCGAGCAGGGGCTGTGGCTCGTCTTCGCCATCGGGGTCACGCTGGTGCTGCTCACCGTGGCGATCGTCTTCGACTCGGTGTGGGGGGCGGCGATGGTCTTCCTCTCGCTCCCGGTGGCGTTAGGCGGGGTGATCGCGGCGTTCTGGATGGCCGGGGCCGCCTTCACGCGCGAAGCCGCGGTTGGGGTGATCCTGGTGGTGGGGCTGGCGGTGCACCAGGCGATCCTGATGATCGACGCCGCGTTGCAGCGCCGCCGGGCCGGGACGGTCAATCGCCAGCTGCACCGCCTCACTCCGTTGCGCACACTGCGCGCGGCGGTGGACCGCTCGGGGATGATCGTCCTGGTGACGCTGGCCTCGCTCGCCTCGCTCCTCCCGCTGGCGGTGGGGGAGAAGACCGACACGCTCTTTGGCGCGATTGCCCTGGCCACGGCCGGCGGGACGCTGGCCGGGACGCTGGCGGCGATGGTGATCCTGCCGGCCCTACTGGTGCGGAAGGTCCGGCGCAGCGCCTAACGCGCCGCCTTCCGCGCCCGCTTGTCCTCGTAGAGTCGAGCGTCGGCTTCGTCGAGCAGCTGCTGCAGGCTCTTGGGGTTGTGCGGGTCGAAGCGCGCCACCCCCCGCCCGATGGAGATTTTGAACGGGCGCCCCTCGCGCGCGTTGTGCGCCGCGATGCGCTCGTCCAGTCGGTTGACGAGCACCTGCCCGGTGGGATCGAGGCAGTTCACCGCCAGCGCCACGAACTCGTCTCCCCCCAGCCGTCCGCACAGGTCGGAGTCGCGGAAGGTCTCGTGCAGGATCGCCGCGACTTCCTTCAGCGCCTCGTCACCCGCGGCATGCCCGTAGGTGTCGTTGATCGGCTTGAAGTCGTTGAGGTCGAAGTACAGCAGGATGGCGTGCCCGGGATTGGTGCGGGCGACGTTGAGGTGCTGCTGCGCCAGCATGAAGAAGCCGCGCCGGTTGTAGAGCCCCGTGAGCTGGTCGCATAACGACATCTTGCGCAGCGCATCCTCGGCCTCCTTTCGCTCGGTGATGTCGCGCATGATGGTGGAGAGGTGCTCCACCTCGCCCTGCGTCCCCTTGTGCGCGATGATCACCTGCGACACCGGGATCTCCCGCCCGTCCGCGGTGCGGAGCGCGGTCTCGCCGTTCCATGCCCCGTATTCCACGGCGAACGGAACGCCGACCGATTGCACCTCCTGCAGCGCCCACTCCGGGAACATGTCGGCAAAGGTGAGGTGCACGTCGGCCCCGACCCCGATCATGCGCCGCCCTGCTGCGTTGAGGTAGGGGACGTCGCCGTCGATGGAGGCGATGGCGATGAGGTCGGGCGTCGCCTCCAGGATCGCCGTCAGCCGCGCCTGCTCGGCCTCGGCCTCCTTGCGGTCGGAGATGTCGCGCGTGACGAGCACCATCCCGCCGCCGGAGAGCAGCGTCACCGACAGCTCCTGCGGGAAGGTGGAGCCGTCACGCCGCTTGGCCAGGATCTCGCCGCGCCACCGATCGTGCATGTAGAGGTACGGGATCACCTCGGCGTCGAAGTGCCGGATGGCCTCGCGGTCGTACATCGTGCGCCACGACTTGCCCACGAGCGCTTCGCCGCGCTCGTGCCCCATCATGCGCCCGAAGGCATCGTTCACAAAGCGGAAGTCCTGGAACGAATCGATCAGCGCCACCCCGTCCACCGACGCGCCGACCGCCGCCGAGAGCTGGAACATCCGGCGCGCCTCTTCGCGGCGCCCGGAGATGTTGCGGGCAATGCTGACGAAGTGCGTGATCTGCCCGCCACCGTCGTGCGCCGGCGCGATGGTCTGCTCGATCCAGAAGGCGCTGCCGTCGGCGCGGTAGTTGAGCACCTCGCCGTGCCAGCCGTTCCCCGAACGCAGCGCCTCGCGCATCTCGACGATCGTCTCGGGATCGGTCTCGGGCCCCTGCAGCAGCTCGCCGGGGGTGCGCCCGACGGCGGCGTCCATCCCGAAGCCGGTCATGGCGAGGAAGGCGGCGTTGACCCACTCGATGCGCCCCACGCCGTCGGTGATGATCACCGCGTCGTTGGTGCGTCGCGCGACCAGCGCCTGCCGCTCGAGTTCCGCGACCTCCTCGCGTCTCGTGGTGAAGTCGCTGAAGGTGCAGACGACCGCGCCGACCCCCTCGCCGTCGTCGGCCGGAATGGGGCGCGTGTTGAGCGAGATCCAGACCCGCCGCCCCCCGGGGCGCGGGAAGCCGATGACGACCTGGTTGAACGCCACGCCGGTCCGCAACGTCACGAGCACCGGGTGATCCTCAGGCGGAAGCGGCGCGCCGTCCTCGCTGACCGCGCTCCAGCAGGGGGAGTGCGGCGTCGTGCCGACCAGCTCGGCGGCGGAGAGGCCGAGGATCCGCGCGGCGCTGTTGTTGGACGCCACGACACGCCCGTCGGCATCGTGCATCATCGCGCCGTGACTCATCGCCTGGATCATCGCCCGGCTGGCGGCGTCGCTCAGCGGCGAGGGGTCGAGCGCCCGCTCGGTCGATTCCATCGGGACAGGCATGTCTGGCGGCGTCTCGCGAGAGGTTACGGTCCCCTAATTGTCGGCCTCGGTTGGCGTTTCTTGAGGCGCCGCCCCCGTCTCTCTGACGCCGCGCATCCCCTCCGTGTCCGGTCGCCGCGTGGTCGCGGGACCGCCCCCGCGTCCGCGCCACCGCGCGCCTCCTGCGCCCCCCGCCCTGTCCTGCCCCCCGCGATCTCCCCCGCTCTCCTGCGCTCTCCTCAGTCTCCTGCGCCCCTCCGAGCGTCTCCTCTCCCCCCCTCCCACGCTCCCAGCCATGCAGGGCCTGGGGCGAATTCCGGAACCGATCGGCGCTTTCCTTGGCCCCCAGGGCGCTGTTAGAGTAAATGGTAACGTTTTCAGTAAATTGAAAAGTCGGTAAAGCGAGGAGGACGCATGTCAGATCGATTGCGACTGGGGCGCCGGATCCGGGCGGCCCGACTGGAGCAGAACCTGAGTCAGGCGGCGCTCGCCGAGCGATTGGGGATCTCGGCGTCGTACCTCAACCTGCTCGAGCACGACCGCCGGTCGCTTACCACGGTCCTCCTCCTCAAGCTCGCGCAGGTGCTCGGGCTCGAGCTCCGCGACCTCGCCGCCGGCTCCGACGCCCCCCTCGCCTCCGATCTGGGCGAAGTCTTCTCCGACCCGCTCTTCGAGGATCACCCGGTCACCCCGCGCGAGATCCGCGAGCTGTCCGAGACGGCCCCCGAACTCGCGCGCGCTGTCGTGCGGCTGCACCACGCGTACACCACGAGCCGCACCTCGCTCGACTCGATGGCGCAGCGCATGGCCGACACGCAGGATGGCGGCGGCGAGGACATGTCGCAGGAACTCGCCTCCATCGGCCGCGTGCGCCTGTCGAGCGAACAGGTCTCGGACCTGCTCGAGCGCAACAAGAACTACTTCCCCGAGCTGGAAGGCGAAGCCGCGCGGCTCTGGCGCGAGGCGACGATCGATCGCGAGAACCTGTTCGGTTCCCTCTCCCGTCACCTGCAAGCCCGGCACGGCGTGCGCGTCACGATCCGCACGGTGGCCGAGATGAAGGGGGCGGTGCGGCGGTACGATGCCCCGCGCCGCGAACTGTCGCTCTCCGAGGTGCTGCGCCGCGGCTCGCGCAACTTCCAGCTCGCACACCAGATCGGCCTGCTCGAGTGCGGCGAGACCCTCGACCGCATTGCCGCCGACCAGTACCTCACCACCGACGAGAGCCGCTCCCTGGCGCGCGTCGCCCTGGCCTCGTACTTCGCCTCGGCGGTGCTGATGCCGTACGATGACTTCTTCGAGGCGGCCGAGCAGCTGCGTTACGACATCGAGCTGCTGGGGCATCGCTTCCGCGCGTCGTTCGAGCAGGTGTGCCATCGCCTCACCAACCTGCACAAGCCGGGGAGCGAGGGGGTCGCGTTCCACATGGTGCGCGTGGACATCGCCGGCAACATCTCCAAGAAGTTTGCACCTGCCGGCATGCGCTTCCCGCGTTTCTCGGGGCTCTGCCCGCTCTGGAGCGTGCACGCGGCCTTCCTCCAGCCGGGGATGTTCCGCACGCAACTGTCGCGGCTCCCCGACGGCACGGCGTTCTTCTCGGTGGCGCGCACGGTGCGCCGTCACTCGGGTGACTTCCGCACGCCGGCGGTGATGTACGCCGTCGCCCTGGGCTGCGACCTGGCCTCAGCGCGTCGCGTGGTCTATGCCGACGGCATCGACCTCACCAACATCGACGCCGCCGTCCCGGTGGGGATCACCTGCCGCACCTGCGAACGCATCAGCTGCGAGGCGCGGGCCTTTCCGTCGCTGCAGCGGGCGCTGTCGATCGATGAAAACGTGCGCGGGGTGAACTTCTTCGCGCCGGTGGGGCGGGTGGGGGAGGGGCGGTAGGTGGTGCTGGCGACGTATCCAAAGGTCAAGAGCTCTTCACGGAGGTTCACGGAGGATTCACGGGGGTTCACGGAGGAGTTCCTTGTGGCGAGGCATCTGCCCGCACATCAGATCCTCCTCTCCCTCTCGCGGACTGGCGCCATTGGACGATCATGCCGTTCAGCTGTTGTTCGCCTCCGTGAACCCCCGTGTTCCCCCCGTGTACCTCCGTGTCATGCTTCTCCTCCGCACGACGCGCGCCGGATTCAACGCTGCACCATCCCCCCCGCGTTCTCGTACTGTCTCTGTGTTCTCTGCGGTAGCGAAACAAGGCCCCACCACGCCCGGCACCTGACCATGCGCCTAACGCTGATCCCCCTGCTCTTCGCCCCCGCCCTGCTCTCCGCACAGGCGCCTACCAAGCTCGACGCCGAGGTGGACCGGCGCGCCCACGCCCTCGAGGCCAAGGTCGTCGCCTGGCGGCGCGACATTCATCAGAATCCCGAACTGGGCAACCGCGAGTTCCGCACCGCCAAGCTCGTCGCCGAGCACCTGAAGGCGCTGGGGATCGAGGTGCGGACCGGGGTGGCGAAGACGGGCGTGGTGGGGATCCTGCGCGGCGGACGGCCCGGCCCCGTGGTCGCCCTGCGCGCCGACATGGATGCGCTCCCGGTCGCGGAGGAGGTCGACCTCCCGTTCAAGTCGACCGTGCGCTCCACCTACAACGGGCAGGACGTCGGCGTGATGCACGCCTGCGGGCACGACAACCACGTCGCCATCCTCATGGGGGTCGCCGAGTTGTTGAGCGGGATGAAGGCCCAGCTGCAAGGGACCGTGGTCTTCGTCTTCCAGCCCGCCGAGGAAGGAGCACCGGTCGGGGAGCGTGGCGGCGCCGCGGTCATGCTCGAGGAAGGGGTCTTCGACAACCCCAAGGTCGACGCGATCTTCGGGCTGCACGTCTTCCCCTTCGAGACCGGGAAGATCGTCTATCGCTCGGGGGGGCTCATGGCGTCGAGCGACACCTATCGCGTCGTGATCCGGGGCCGCCAGACGCACGGCGCCCTCCCCTGGAACGGGATCGACCCGATCACCGTCTCGTCGCAGGTCATCACCAGCATGCAATCGTTGGTGTCGCGCCAGGTGGACCTCACGCTCACGCCGGCCATCGTCACCGTGGGCTACATCCGGGGCGGGGTGCGCCACAACATCATCCCCGATTCCGTGGAGTTCGGCGGGACGATTCGCACCTTCGATGAGCCGACGCGCGACTCGCTGCTGGTCCGCTTCCAGCGCATCGTCACGGCGATGGCCGACGCGAACGGCGCCAAGGCGACGGTCGTGATCACGCCCGGGACGCCGGTCACGTACAACGACCCGGCGCTCACCGAGGCGATGGCTCCCACGCTGCGTCGTGCGTTAGGCGCCGCGCAGGTGGAGATCGGGCGGCAGACGACGACGTCCGAGGATTACTCGCTCTTCCAGAAGAAGGTCCCGGGGGTCTTCTATTTCCTTGGCGTCACGCCCAAGGGGACCGACCCGGCGAAGATCGCCCCCAACCATTCGCCGCGCTTCTTTGCCGACGAAGCGGCGCTCGTGCCGGGGGTGAAGGCGCTCTCCTCGCTGGCGATCGACTACCTCGCCATGGGCTCGAAGCCCAAGATGTAGGTCAGCACTTCACCTCCCCCTTCCCTGCCGCCTCGATCATCTCGGCGATCTCGGACACGGTCTTGGTCCCCTTGTCCTCGTCGTACCACGACATCTTGTGGTCGAAGATCTCCTTGTCGGCCTTGTTCCCCTTGCTGCCGAGGATCCAGTCGCGCAGCTCGGCGGGGCGCTCGATGAAGCAGCCCCGCTCCTGGTAGTTGGCGTCGAGGAGGATCACCGTGGGCGTCGCACCGCGTCCGTCGGGGGTGCGATGGGCGTCCATGACCGCGCGGCCGACGATGTTGTCGACGATGCGCAGCTCGACCCCCATCACCTGCTCGGCGAGCCGCGCGATGTAGGGGACGGTGTTGACCGAGTCGGAACAGCCGTCGACGGCGACGACGAGGAGCTTCCACGGCCCCGGGGCCGAGCGCGCACGCGCGAGGACGGCGTCGGCCACGGCGCCGCGGGCGTAGTTGGCGGCCCACTGTTCCTTGCGCGCCTTCGCCGCGCCGAGGAATGCCTCCATCGTGGCCCCGCCCTCGAACAAGCGACGGTACGTGGTGTCGGGGACCGCCGATGTTGCGGCTGACGGATAGGCGACCGCGGCGACGACGACCGGATGGCCGGGAAGCGCCGCGACCGGCGAGGCGAGGCAGGCTGTCGCCGCGAGTGCCGCATGGACGAGCGCGATCATAGGACCGATTCGGTGGGGGGAGCCTGGGCCGGCGTCTTGAGCATCGCGATGATGAGCATGATCGCCCCGAACGTAACGCCCATGTCGGCCACGTTGAAGATCCAGAAGCGCACGTCGCCCAGGCCGATGTCGATGAAGTCGACGACGCCGTTGGGATGCCGCAGGCGGTCGATCAGGTTGCCGAGCGCCCCCCCCGACACCAGCCCGATCGCCGCCCCCTGCCAGCGATCGCCAGCCGGGGTAGAGGCCAGGCTGCGCAGCAGGACGACGAGGACGATCGTCGCCATGACGGCGAAGCCCCAGCGGGAGTACTCGCCCAGCGACATGCTGAACGCTGCTCCCCGGTTGTAGGTCAGGGTGAAACGCAGCACGTCCCCCACGATTTCGTGAGGGACGTGCATCGGCTGCAAGGCCTGCTCCGCCAGTCGCTTGGACACCACGTCGCCCACCAGGACGGTGGCAGCGAGCGACCAGAACCAGCGCGTCTTGGGGCTCACAGCCAGCCCCGCCTACTTCTTCTCGACCAGCGCCTTGATCTCGGCCGGGAGTTCGAGCTCCTTGGCGTCGACCGTGTCCCACTCGTAGGCCTGGACGGTGATCACGATCTGCTGCCCCATCTGGTCGATCGTCGTGGTCGTGGCGCGCTTCACGCCGCCCCAGTCCTTGTAGGCCGCGAAGGTCTGGGTCGTCTCGACCTCACCCATCGGCGTCACCGACTTGGCGTTGGACCAGGTGATCATCCCGTCCGCGACCGCGAAGCAGTCGAACGAGACCTTCCCCGACTTCCAGGTGTGCTTGACCTTGTAGCACTCCTGGCCGCCTAACGTCGCCTTCTCCACCGTCTCGCTGGAGACGATGGCCGGCGAGATGCGCGAGTAGTTGCTCGGGTCGTTGTCTTCCTTGGCCGCGTCGAGCTGCGGCCCGGTGAGGAGCGACGGCCCCTGCATCGGGTTGATCATCCACGCCACGTCGCCATTGAAGCCCTGGCGCATCTCCCCCATCCCGGGGATCTCGGTCTTCGACGCCATCAGGTTCGGGAATACGGTCACCACTTCCATGTTCGCACTCATCCCCATCGCCGGCAGGTCGAAGGCCGCCTTCATGCGCGAGGACTTGTGGCTCTTCCACCCCTCGGCGTTGGTTTCCTTCGCCCAGCGAGCGATGAGGTCCTTGGCCGGCGGAAGCGCCTGCGCGCTGGCAACCGAGGCAACGACGGGGAGCATGAGCACAGCCGCAAGCGCGCGCACGACGCGCGGCGAACGGAGGGACACAGTCGACATTCGGAATCTCCGAGAGTGTGGGTGAACGCCAGACAGCCAACCGGCGCCCGACTACAAGCTAACACGTGCCGGAACGGGGGCGTTCGTGCAGGATCCTACGGACGTCGGGCGGCGCGAGTTGCAGGAGTTTTCGCGGACCGGGAGTCCGGTTGCCCTAGCGCTTGGGAACGACCGGACGGGAATCGGCCGCCGTGGTCGTGGCCGTCACCGGGGCCCCGCCCGCCCACGCCAGGGCGTCGAGGAAGGCCTCGTCGCGTCCGGCCAGGAGCGCGGAGCGGCGCAGGGGGCGCCGATGGTCGGGCGTGACCCCGCGGGCCTCGATGCGCTGGCCGTCCGGCGCGGTGAAGTCGGCCACCACGTACTGCATGACGTCGCCATTGGGGAGCGGGGCGAGCATGGCGGGAAGCGCCTGCCCGGCGGAGGTCTCGCCGAAGATCCGCGCGCGCCCCACCACCTGCATGGCGGCCGCGAAGATCTCGCTGGTGCTCACCGACAGCCCGTCGACCAGGATCGCCAGCGACCCGCCGAAGGGGGCCAGCGAGGCGCCGCGCCGGTCGCTCCGGCGCGGGTTGGCGAGGTAGCGCAGCGCCGTGGCGCGCGTGGTCATCGTGCCTAACGACGTGACGGTGTCGACGAAGTAGCCGCCGAAGCCCATCACCATCGCCGCCACCCCGCCCACGTTGCCGCGCAGGTCGAGCACGATCCCGCGGCAGCGCTGGAACTCGACCATGGCGTCGTCGAGGCGGGGCATCACCGGCGTCATCCAGACGTTGAAGCGTACCACGCCCACACAGCCGCGCTCGTCGGTGAAGCGCTGGGTCTCGAAGCGCACGACCTGGGGCGGGAGGTGGCCGAAGCGCACGATCTCGCCCTGCACCGGGCGACGCGCCGCCGCCAGCGTCCGCTCGCGCCCCTCGCCATCACGAAACGAGGCGCGCAGCACCGAGCCCACGCGCCCCTGCGTCCGCGACATCAGCGAGAGCGGCAGCTGCAACTCCGCCAGCTTGCGCGCGCTCCCCGCCGGCACCTGCAAGCGGGTCCTGGTGAAACCGGCGACGTCGAGGTCACCGAGGGTCTTCACGATCCAGCCCGCGTGCACACCCCCCACGTCGGCGGGCGATCCCGGGACCACGCGCGACACGATCACCACGCCGTCGAGATAGCGGAACTCGAGCCCGACGTCGCCTAACGACTCGCCATCGACCGGGGCGTCGCTCCACGACGCGACCGCCTCCGACGGGACGAGGGCGAAGTGCGACTGCCCGAGCGAGGCGAACATCGCTTCGATCGCCGCGCGCACCTCGTCCATCCCCTCGGCGCGGGCTGCGCGGTCGCGCACCGTGCGCCCCACCGCCGCCCAGTCCTGGCCGCGGAAGGTGGTGTCGTAGAAGGTGTGCGCGATGCGGGCCCAGGCGCTGTCGGCCGTCGCAACGGCCAGCGCCGAGTCGTGGGCGCGGCGCGTCGCCACCGCGGGGCGCTGCGCCTCTGCCGACTGCAGCAGCGCGCCCAGCGCGAGCATCCCCCCCACCAGCCACCAGAAGCGGGCGACGCCTGGACGTGGCCGGCGCTCCGCCGCGACACGCGCTCCGGACGCAGGGCGCGCACCCGACGTGGGTCGCACCGCAGCCGGCGGCGCGTTGAAGCGGGGGCGATAAGGCAGAGCTTGGCGCATTACCAGAGGGACGACTGGAATCGCCCGAGGTCAATCCCCGGGACCAGTCGATTTCCGTGGCGAAATCAGTGCCAGTCCCGCCCGCTACCGCCCGCCCCCGGGGGGCGGCGGGAGGGTCGCCATGAAGCGGCGGAGTGAATCGCCCCAGATGGCCGGGATGGTGTGCGTCCCGTGCCCGCGGGTGCGGTCGGTGATGGGAAGGAGGATGTATTTCGCCGACTTCACCCGGGGGATCAGCTGCTCCATGAGCCCCAGTTCGGGGGGATTCACGAGGTCGTCGGCCGAGTTGATGTGCAGCACGGGGACGGTGACCCGCTCCAGCAGGGAGGAGGGGTCGTAGTCGCGCGACGCGTCGAACTGATAGAGCATGTCGTTGGGATCGGTCGCCTTCATGCGCGCGTCCAGGTAGGCGGTGATCACGGAGTCGGCGGCGGCCCGCGTGGGGGCCTGCCGATGCTGTACCAGCGGGGCCGACCCCATCATGTAGAGCAGCCCCAGGGCGGCGCGCAGGCCGCGCGGCGGCGCGCTGTATTCCCCGCCCTTGAAGTCGGGGTCCTGGGTGATGGCATCCATCATCATGCGCCGCATCATGCGGTTCCGACCGGCAATCTGCGTGGGGGCACAGGCCAGCGGGACGAGGGCGCGCGCCGCATCGGGGAAGAGCGTCCCCCAGACCCAGGCGTGCATGCACCCCATCGAGGTCCCCATCACGATGTACGGCCGCTCCACGCCGAGCCCCTTGGAGAGGAGGATGCGCTGGAGCTTGACCATGTCGGTGTAGCCGTAGTGCGGAAAGCGCATGTGCAGTCCGTCACTCGGCTTGCTCGACTTGCCGTGCCCGATGTTGTCGGGGAGGATGACGTAGAACCGCGCGGTATCGAGGGGCTGCCCTGCCCCGTACAACTCGCCGGCGAAGCCCTGTCCCAGGAACTGGCTCCCGGTGCCACCGGTCCCGTGGAGGATGAGGACCGCGTTCCCCACCGCGCCGGTGGCGTCGCGCCGCGGGGTGCCTAACGTGACGTAGTGCAGGCGGACGTCCGTGAGGCGCTCGCCCGACTCGAAGCGATACTCGGGGAGGGAGAAGTCGCCGGGCTTGGGCTGGGCGGCCGCGTGCGGGGCAGCGAGGGCCAGCGTGCAAAGAGAGGCAAGGAGCGCGCGCAAACGTGCCGACACGGGAGTTCTCGCGGTGAAGAGGCGCGGGAAGCTATCGCGTGGCTGGCGGGGGACGCGAGGAGCACTTCCGGGGGAAGGCGCGCGGTTCTTTTCGGCGCGAGGGCGACGTCAGAGGCTCGACGTGCGGCCGTCTGTGGACCGGACTACTTCAACAGCATGACACGGAGGTTCACGGAGGTCACACGGGGGTTCACGGAGGAAGGCACGCGCCGGTGCAGGATTCGTGTGCGGACGCAACACTTGGGCGCGCCACGGCTTGGAATGGGGACACCTCTTCGCCCCCAGGACCTCCCCCGTGAACCCCCGTGTTCCCTCCGTGAACCCCCGTGTCGAGCTTTTCAGGGCCTGCTCACAGAAGCCAGCCTAGCGCGCGATCGTCCGCCCCCGGCGTCGCGACCATTTCTTGCGCGCCTCCTGGATCGCCTTGCCGAGCTCCACGCGAAAGCGGTCCGGCGAGAAGTGGCGCTCGATGTGGCGCCGCCCGTTGGCCCCCAGCTCATGCGCCAGCGCCTCGTCGGCGAGCAGTCGCTCGGCGTACGTCCGCATCTCGCGCGGCGACTCGGCCACGAAGCCGGTGACGCCGTGCTCGACGATCGTGGTGGGGTGGCGGTGGGTGAGGATCGGCATGCCCGCCGCCATCGCCTCGAGGACCGCCATGTTGTAGCCGTCCTCGAAGCGCGGGTCGGCCGTGTGCACCAGGAAGCGGTGCGAGGCGAGCATGCGCTTGAGGTGATCCCAGTCGTCGGCGGCGTCGACCCCCGCCAGGTCGGGGTTGTGCCCAACGATGCGCAGCGGGAGCCCGGCCAGTGCCTCCTCGTGGAAGTCCCAGGCGAGGAATACGCGCTTGGACGACACGTGGTTGGCGACGCGCAGGCCGCACGCCAGGTCGCCGACGTAGGGGAGGTACGCCTCGGGATCGGCGCTGTTGTGCACCACCACGTGCGTCACCCCCCACGACTTGGCCTTCGAACGGGAGATGGCGATGGCGTGCCCGCCCACCGAGGCGAGGTACGTGTTGAGCACCGCCCGCATCTCGCGCGCATCGAAGTCCGCGTCCTGCTGCGCCATCCGTCCCTCGAGCATGTCGTGCAGCACGAGGAGCTTGGGGGCGTCGAGGAACTTCGTGTCGAGCAGGTCGGTGATGTTGTGGTTGATCACGCAGTCGTACTGCACGCCGCCGAAGCGGACGTCGTCGAGCGTGACGGTGCGCGCTCCCTCGGGGAGTGGGCGCATGCGCTGGTCCCATCCGCGCGTGTATCGACCGGGAAGACCGACGACGATATCGAGCTCAGCCCGGAGAACACCGAGTTGGTGGATCCAGGCCTCGTGGCAGTTGAGTACGAGGAGTTTCACGCTCCTATGACGCGCAACTCGCCGTCGCGTCTCACCGATCTCGAGCGTATCGTTTTCAGTCAGATGAGGTGGACTTAATGTCCGATTTTTCGGTGATGCGCCCCTCGCTTGCCGAAGGCGCAGGTCCCCGTTAGGCTGCCTCGCTCGCCCGCCCGAATCCTGCATTTCCGGCACCGATGTTCGCCCCACTCCTGCTCGCCCTCTCGCTCGCGGTCTCCGCCACCAGCACCGTGGCCAGGCGCGTGTCCGCCCCTCCGTCGCGAACCGAATCGGCCGCGCCGCTTCTCGTTGGCCGGGTCGACCAGACGAAGCCCGCGGCAAGGCAGACGGTGAAGCCCGCCGCGAAAGCGACCGCACGGAAGCAGGCGACGGGGCGAAAGAAGGCGACGGGGCGAAAGAAGGCGGCGTCGAAGAAGTCGCGGGTCACGAAGTCGGCCGGGGGCTCCGCGGCGCGCAAGCCGTCGGTGCCGCGACTCGCCCCCGGGTGGCCGGTCAAAGGGCCCGAGCCGCTCCCCGGATCGATCCTCCCCGGCAAGCGCATCGTCGCGTACTACGGCAACCCGCTCTCCAGGCGCATGGGGGTCCTGGGCGAGTACGACGCGGACGACATGCTGCGCCGCCTCGATCGTGAAGTGAAGGAGTGGTCGCGGACCGACACGCTCACTCCCGTGGTGCCGGCGTTGCACCTGATCGCCACCGTGGCCCAGGGGAGCGCGGGGAAGGACGGCAAGTGGCGGACGCGCATGTCCGACTCGCTCGTGGAACGCGTGTACGACTGGGCGCGACGTCGTCGCGGGATCCTCTTCCTCGACGTGCAGGTGGCGAAGAGCACGCTGCAGGCCGAGCTGCCGCCGCTGGAGAAATACCTGTCACGCCCCGACGTGCACCTGGGGATCGATCCCGAGTTCTCGATGAAATCGGGGCACAACCCGGGGAAGCGCGTGGGGACCTACGACGCACGTGACGTGAACTGGGCGATCGACTATCTCGCGGAGATCGTCGACCGGTACAAGCTCCCGCCGAAGGTGCTGGTCGTGCATCGCTTCACGCGTCCGATGCTCACGAACGCGAAGCAGATCCGCCTCGACCCGCGCGTGCAGGTCGTCATCCACATGGATGGATGGGGGTCGCCGAGCCTCAAGAAGGCGTCGTACGATCAGTACGTGGCGAGCGAGCCGGTGCAGTTCACCGGCTTCAAGATCTTCTACCACAACGACGTGCGGAAAGCCGGGTGGCGCCTGATGCGCCCGGCCGACGTGCTCGCCCTCTACCCCAAGCCGCTCTACATCCAGTACCAGTAGCGGTGCCGCTGGAACGGGGACGCGCCGCGCGCCTGAAGCGGCGGCCCGGGGTGACGCTGGAGCGCCGTTACTGCGGCGCCCCTTCTCCCGCCATGACCCCTTCGGCGGGGAACTGCGCGAGATGCCGCAGCTCGTTGCGCCGGCCGAGCAGATCGGCCACGGTGTAGCGATCGAGCGTGGTGAGGAAGGCCTGCAGCGCCTCATCCAGCGCCGGCGCCAGCCCGCATGCCGCCGAGATCGGACAGGAGATCTCCGTGGGATCGAAGCACGGCACGAGCGACATGTTGTCCTCGGTCCGGCGAACCACTTCCCCAACCACGATCTCGACCGCCGGCTTGGCGAGCCGCATCCCACCGTTGCGTCCGCGAATGGTCTTGACGTAGCCGAGCTGCGACAGCCGCTGGACGACTTTCAATAGATGGTCTTCGGACATTCCCATCTTCCGGGCGACTTCGCCCACGGTCGGAATATCGTCAGGGTCGAGCGCCAAATAGACCAGCGCTCGAAGCGCGTTGTCGGTGAATCGGGTGAGGCGCATAACGACTCCAGAGAGACTGGCGAAAAGGCAGACTGGCTCCGGAGCAAAAGGTAGATTCGATCGACAGCAATGCGGTCGGGAGAGTTCCCAACGAACCGCTGCAAAACCTCTACGAAAGATAGAGGATTCCACTACCGCCCAATGCAGTATCTGGTGCGAAGCTATTGGTGCGATCCGGACGCCGCGTTTCGGTCCAGTCCATCAACGGTTCTTCACTGCTATTGAGAGGCCCCCCCTATGTCCTTCACGCGGAAGTCAGGAGTCCTGGCGTCGGCTGGCGCAGTGCTGCTGAGCGTGACGTTGCTCTACGCCTGCGCCCCCAAGGCCAAGCCGAGCGGCATCGGCAACTTAGGCGACGCGGCAGCGCGCACCTACGTTGCACCTGGCAGCTACGACGAATTCTACTTCTTCACGTCTGGCGGATTCTCCGGCCAGGTCGGCGTCTACGGCCTGCCGTCGGGGCGCCTGCTGCGTGTCATCCCGGTCTTCTCCCAAAACCCGGAAAACGGGTACGGCTACAACGTCGAGACGAAGGCGATGCTCAACACGTCGTGGGGCAACGTGCCCTGGGACGACACGCACCATCCGTCGCTCTCGATGACGGCCGGCGAGCACGACGGGCGCTGGCTCTTCATCAATGCCAACAACACCCCGCGCTTCGCCCGCATCGACCTCAAGTCGTTCGAGACGACGGAGACGCTGGAGCTGCCCAACACCGGCGGCAACCATGGCGCCCCGTTCACGACGGAGAACACCGAATACGTGATCGGCGCCACGCGCTTCTCGGTGCCGATTCCGCAGAAGGATGTCGCTTTCGACAAGTTCAAGGACGAGTTCAAGGGGACGATTTCCTTCGTGAAGGCCGACGAGATGGGGAAGATGGACGTCGCCTTCCAGATCCTGATGCCTGGCTTCGACTACGATCTCGGGCGTCCCGGCAAGGGACCGTCGCACGGGTGGGTCTTCTTCACCTCGTACAACACCGAGCAGGCCAACACCAAGCTCGAGGTGAACGCCTCCAAGAACGACAAGGACTACATCGCCGCCGTGAACTGGAAGGCCGCCGAGCAGTGCGTGGCCGCCGGCAAGGCGAAGACGTGGCCGACCAAGTACGCGCACAACGTGTACAGCCACGAGACGCACGCCGCGACGACCGAGATGAAGACGACGGTCAAGGTCCTCGATCCGAAGGACTGCGCCGGGGCGGTGTACTTCCTCCCGACGCCCAAGTCGCCGCACGGCGTCGACGTCGACCCGACGGGTGAGTACATCGTCGGCGGCGGCAAGCTCGCCACGGTCATCCCGGTGCACTCGTACAGCAAGTTCCAGCAGGCGATTGCCGACAAGAAGTTCGAGAAGGAGGCCTACGGCATCCCGGTGGTGAACTACGACGCCACCATGTACTGTGAAGTGCAGAACCCGGGGCTCGGCCCCCTGCATAACGAGTTCGACGCCCAGGGCAACGCCTACACCTCGGTCTTCATCTCGTCGGAAATCGTGAAGTGGTCGCTCAAGGACTGCAAGGTCGCCGACCGCGTCCCGACGTATTACTCGATCGGTCACCTCACCGTCCCCGGCGGCGACACCAAGACGCCGTACGGCAAGTACGTGATCGCGATGAACAAGATCACGAAGGACCGCTACCTCCCGACGGGACCGGAGCTCACGCAGTCGGCGCAGCTGTACGACATCAGCGGGCCGAAGATGAAGCTCCTGCTCGACTTCCCGACCATTGGCGAACCGCACTATTCGCAGGCGATCCTGGCCAGCAAGATCAAGGGTGAGCAGCTCAAGTTCTTCAAGCTCGCCGACAACAAGCATCCGTACGTCGCCCGCAATGAGCAGGAAGTGGGCGTGAGCCGCAAGGGCAAGACGGTGCACGTCAAGATGACGGCCATTCGCTCGCACTTCGCCCCGGACAACATCGAGGGGATCCAGCAGGGCGACACGGTCCTCTTCCACGTGACCAACCTCGAGCAGGACTGGGACGTGCCGCACGGCTTCGCCGCGATCGGCTCGGCCAACGACGCCGAACTGCTGGTCATGCCTGGCCAGACGCGCACGCTGACGTGGGTGGCGAAGTATGCCGGCGTGTACCCCTTCTACTGCACCGACTTCTGCAGCGCGCTGCACCAGGAGATGCAGGGTTACATCCGCGTGGCCCCGTCGGGGAGCGCGGTGGCACTCTCGGCGACGACGAGCAAGAAGTCGCGGGATGCCTTCGCCGCCACAACGGGCGCCGGCAAATAGGTTGACGCGTTCGAGGGGGCGAGTGCTCGCCTGGCTCGCTCCCTTTCACTCTTAGAGGCATGACCGCCATGCTGTCCAATCGCTCCCGCCTCCTGCTCGCCCTCTCCGCGCTCCTGCTCGTGGCGATGTTCGTGACGCCGATCTGGCGCGTCTTCCTCGATGCCCCGCAGTACCCGGAAGGGATCGGGATGCAGATCTGGATCAACACCGTCAAAGGGGCCAAGGAGAACGATCTCGACAACATCAACAACCTGAATCACTACATCGGGATGAAGCGCATCGTCCCCGATGCGATCCCCGAACTCAAGCTGATGCCGTTCATCGTTGGGGCCCTCATGGCCGGAGGGCTGGCCGCCGCCGCACTGGGGCGCCGGCGCGTGGCACAAGTATGGGTCGGGACCTTCCTCGTCGTCGCGCTAGCGGGGCTCGTCGACTTCTACAAGTGGGAGTACGAGTACGGGCACGACCTCGACATGGAGAATGCGATCATCAAAGTGCCGGGGATGACGTACCAGCCACCGCTGATCGGGTCGAAGCAGTTGCTGAACTTCACGGCGACGTCGATTCCGGGTGTGGGCGGCTATGCCGCAATGATCTCCCTCGGACTGGGGCTTCTGGTGCTCGTGCTCGAGCGCCGCCGCCTCGTCCCGCCTGAAGCGGGCCCTCAGGTCAGCCGGGTTGAAGACCCCAGCACTGGTGGCCTGACCATGCACCGCGCCAACGCTCGCCGGGCCCTGGTGCGCCTGTGCAGGTCTCGTCCATGCTGCTGGCCGTCGGCGCCTGCCAACGCGGCGACGGGCCGCGCCCGCTGGTCGTGGGGGAAGATTCCTGCGACTTCTGCAAGATGGCGATCTCGGATACCCGCTACGGCGGAGAGGTCCGGACCACCACCGGGCGCATCGTCACCTTCGACGCCGTCGAATGCCTGGCGAGCTACATCGCCGCAGCCGGCGACAGCGCGCGGTTCGAGGGCGTGTGGGTCGCCGACTTCGACGGGGGCGGAATGGTCCCGGCCGCGGAGGCGCGCTACGTGACCGGCGGCACGCTGCACAGTCCGATGGGGCGACAGATCACGTCGTTCGCCCCGGACGCGTCGCCGGCCGACCTCGTGGCCAGGCACGGCGGCGAGGTCAAGTCGTGGCAGCAGGTGCTGGCGTCGGCGCCGACGCCCCCGCAGGGGGCAGCGGCGCAGCCGGCCGCGATGTCGCACCATCACTGATCGTCGCGCATTCCCGTCACCGTGAGTACCGTGAGCCCCCTCCTCACTCCGTGCTCTCGCCCCTCATCACCCCCGCGCCACCGCGCGGTGGTGCGACGAGTGGCGGCGATCGCCGGCGCCATGCTGCTCGCCGTCGCCGCCCTCGCCCGCGTGACGTGGGGACGAGGGCGGGCCGTCGCGTTCGACATCCAGCCTGCACGATCGAGGTCTCCCCGACGGGCCGCGTACCGCGCATCGGCGACGCCCTCCGGTCGGCGGCACCGGGGACGCGCATCCTCGTCAGGCGCGGGACGTATCGCGAGCCGCGCATCATCATCGATCGCCCGGGATCACGTTGGAGGGTGAAGCGGGGGCCATCATCGACGGCAGCGGCACGCACACCATCCTCGAGATCACCGCTGACGATGTCACCGTTCGCGGACTGACAATCCGCAACACGGGGCCGAGCCAGTCGGAGGAACGCGCGGGGATCCTCGTGCACGACGTGGGGGGATGCCGCGTGCAGCACAACCGCCTCGAGGAGACACTCTTCGCGATCTACCTCGCCAAGGTGCACGACTGCCTCGTGAGCGACAACGTGATCCGCGGGCACGAACGCGCCCAGACGGTGTCGGGCAATGGCGTGCATATCTGGTCCAGCGAGCGCGTGCAGGTGCTGCGCAACGACGTGCGCGGGCATCGCGACGGGATCTACTTCGAGTTCGTGAAGCGCGGGCGTGTGGTCGGCAACCGGTCGCAGCGCAGTGCGCGGTACGGCATGCACTTCATGTTCTCCGACGATTGCCGCTACGAGGACAACCTGTACCGCGACAACGCCAACGGGATCGCCGTGATGTACTCCAACCGGGTGGAGATGATCGGCAACCGCTTCGAGCACAACTGGGGGAGCGCCGCCTACGGCCTCCTCCTCAAGGACATCAACGACTCGCGCATCGAGGGGAACACCTTCCTCTCCAACTCGGTCGGACTCTACCTGGAGGGGGCCAACCGCAACGTCGTGCTCCGCAACGCCTTCCGGGCGAACGGCTGGGCGCTCAAGACGATGGCCAACGCCACCGGGAACCTGTTCGAGCGCAACACCTTCGAGGGGAACGCCTTCGACGTGGGGACCAACAGCACGTCCAACGTGTCGCGCTTCCAGGAGAACTACTGGGATCGTTACCGCGGCTACGACCTGGACCGCAACGGGATCGGCGACGTGCCACACGCCCCGGTGCGCCTCTTTGCCCTGGTGGTAGAGCAATCGCCACCGACGCTCCTCCTCCTGCGGTCGCTCCTGGTCGACCTGCTCGACCTGGCCGAACGCGTGATCCCGACGCTCACTCCAGAGACACTGCTCGACGAGCGCCCGCTGATGAAGCGTCCGGCGCAGGATGGTGCGCGTGGTTAGGGCCCGCGGCGTGACCAAGGCCTACGGGCGCCTGCAGGTGTTGCAGGGGCTCGACCTCGACGTCGAGCGCGGGCAGGTGACGGCGATCATCGGCCCCAACGCCTCGGGGAAGACGACGTTCAACAAGATCCTCCTCGGGCTCGTGCGCGCCGACGGCGGCGAGGTCTCCATCGACGGCAAGCGGCTCGACGGCGGCTCGGCGTACCGCGCCCACATCGGCTACATGCCGCAAGCCGCACGCTTCCCCGAGAACCTCACCGCCTACGACGTCTTTCGCATGCTGGCCGACCTGCGCGGCGCGGCCGCCGGACGCGACGAGCAGCTCGTCGACGAGTTCGCGTTAGGTCCGGTGCTCAAGACGCCGATTCGCGTCCTCTCGGGCGGTATGCGCCAGCGCGTGAATGCGGCGCTGGCGTTCCTCTTCCGCCCCGCCCTCCTCCTCCTCGACGAACCGACCGCCGGGCTCGACCCCATCTCCAGCGGGACGCTCAAGGACAAGATCCGCCGGGAGCGCGAAGCGGGGCGCACCTTCATCCTCACCTCGCACGTCATGAGCGAGCTGGAGGAACTCTCCGACCGCATCGCCTTCCTGCTCGACGGGCGCGTACACTTCTCGGGGACGCAGGACGAGCTCAAGTCGCTCACCGGCGAGTCGACGCTCGAGCGGGCCATCGCCCACCTCATGCGGCAGGGGACGTCCGCGCCCCTCGGCGAGGCGCGCGCGTGAGCACCGTCCTCAAGATCATGCGCTACGTCCTCATGGACGTGCTGCGCAACCGCTGGGTCATCGGCTACGCCCTCTTCTTCGTCGCGGTCACCGACGTCCTGTTGCGGTTAGGCGGGAGCGGGCCGCGCGCCCTGCTCTCGCTCCTCAACGTCGTCGTGTTGCTCATCCCGCTGGTCACGATCGTCTTCGGGACGATCTACTGGCACGGGGCACGCGAGTTCAACGAGCTGCTGCTCTCCCAGCCCGTGGCGCGGGCCACGCTCTTCCACGGCCTCTTTGCCGGGCTGGTGATCCCGCTGTCGGCGGCCTTTGTCGTCGGCGTCTCGATCCCCGTCCTGGTCCACCGCGCGGCCGACGGCGAGACGCTCGCACTGCTCGGCATGATGCTGGTGGCCGGCTGCGCGCTCACCGCGGTGTTCGGCGCGCTCGCCGTGCTCATCGCCGGGCTGGTCGACGATCGCCTCAAGGGGCTGGGGCTGGCGTTAGGCGTCTGGCTCCTCATGACCGTCGCGTACGACGGGCTCGTGCTGTGGGTCGCGATGGCCTACCAGGACTACCCGCTCGAGGGTCCGATGCTGGCGCTCACCTTCGCCAATCCGGTCGACCTGGCGCGCGTCCTCCTCGTCCTGCGCTTCGACGTCTCGGCCCTGATGGGCTACACGGGGGCGGTGATGCAGCGCCTGCTGGGGAGCCCGATGGGGATCCTGGCGGCGGTCGCCGGACTCGCCGTCTGGACCGTCGCGCCGGGGCTCCTGGCGCTGCGGGCCTTCAAGCGTAGGGACTTCTGAGACAGCGGTTCCGGGCCCCCCCGACGTCATACCTGCAGCAAATCTATTTCTTTTCAGAACGACCAAAACGACCACCGGAATCACCCCGCCCCTACCCTCTCCGGAGCCGCCATGCGCCCCCTGAGCACCCCGCGTTCCCTGCCCTTGCGTTCCCTGCAGAGCCTGAGCACCCTCCTCGTCGTCGCCACCCTGAGCGCCGCGTGCGGCGGTGGCGGCGAGGCCGCGGCCGATGCGGCGGCGACCGCCGCGTCCGAAGCCCCCGCGGTGGCGGCTGGGGCGGCCTCGTTCGACCCGGCGGCCATTACGCCGCAGATGCTGGCCCAGGGCGACAGCCTGTTCCACGGGCTGATTGGGGCAACCTCGTGCCAGGCGTGCCATGGCGCCGACGCCAAGCAGGCGACCGTCGCCCCCGACCTCACCGACGCCGAGTGGCTGCACAGCGACGGGAGCTGGGAGGGGATCTACAAGACGGTGCAGGCGGGCGTGTCGGCCCCGAAGAAGTTCACCAGCATGATGCCGGCCGACGGCGGCATCCCCATGACCGACGAGCACCGCCGCGCCGTGACCGCGTACGTGTACAAGCTGGGGCACCCGTAGGACGGTGGGTCCGTTCGTCAGGCGGTCGGGAGTGTAGCCTCGAGGACGTCAAACAGGAGGCTGCAGCAGGTCACCCCGCCCTCGGCCTTGGCGAGTTCCGATGCATCGACGCCGATCACGCTGACCCCGTGGGCACGCAGCATGTTCTGCGTGCGCGGGAAGGCGGTGGAGTGAATCACTCCACCGCTCACCATCACCGCGTTGGCGGCGAACGGCTCGGCGGGATCGACGGTGAGCGCGTCGAAGCCATCGAATTGCGCGGCGTCGACCCAGTCGGGGTTGACGAGGATCCAGTCCGGGCTCACCTGGGTCACCGCGGTCTTCAGGTGCAACGCTCCGGCGACCGCGACCTCACGTACGTCGTAGCCGAACGGCGCGACGAGCGCGCGCAGCGCAGCGATCCCCTCGGCGGTGGTGCGCTGCGTGAGCCCGACGAACAGCGTGCGCCCGATGCGCAGCACGTCGCCGCCGTCGAGGGTGGCCGGCTCGGGGATGCGCACGCAGCGCCGGAACGGCGCCAGCGCCTCGGCCATCGCGTCGACCTCGGGGCGGCGTGAGGCGGCGCCGGGGCGCGTGAGGACCGCGACCTCGTCGAGCACCAACGCCACGTCCTCGACGAAGACCGCGTCGGGGAGGTCGGGGAGTTCGGGGAGGCGGATCACGCGCACGCCCAACGACTCCAGCGCCTCCTCATACGCGTCGTGCTGGTCGCGAGCGACGGCGAGGTCGATGGGCGTGCGGGCGACGTGGGTCAGTTCGCACTCGGTGATGGAGCGCGAGACTTCGCGGGTGATGGCGACGATCATGTGAGGGGGGCGAGGGGATCACCGAAGCTATCGCCGACGATTGGCCGACGCATCCGCGTCGGGGAGTTGTCGACGCGGGCGCCCGACCGCGGGCTAGCGCGCGCGATTCACGGTGAGGATGTTTCCCGGCTCACCGACCCCCGATCGCCCCGTGTCCCAGCCCGTGCACTTCCACCAGCCGGCGCGCTTCCCGCGCGGCTTTCATAACGCGTCGCGTAACGTCGGGCTCAAGCCTACGGCGCGCGACCTCACGCTCTTCGTGAGCGACGTCGAGGCCAACGCGGCCGCCGTCTTCACGCGCAACCACTTTCCGGGCGCGCCGATCATCCTCGGGCGAGAGACCATCAGGGGCGGGCGGCTCAGGGCGATCATCGCCAACAGCAAGTGCAGCAACGTGGCGACGGGAGACGAAGGGGTGCGCCGCGCGCGCCGCATGGCCGCCGCTGCCGCCGCCGAAGTCGGGACCTCGGCCGACCGAGTGCTGGTGAGCTCCACAGGCGTCATCGGCGTCCCCCTCCCCATCGAGAAGATCGAGGTGGGGGTGAAGGGGATCATGGGCGACCTCTCCGACGATCCGTTGTTAGGCGCCGAGGGGATCATGACCACCGACACGCATCCCAAGGCGCTGTCGGTGAGCGTGGGTGAGGCGACGATCACCTTCGTGGCCAAGGGGTCGGGGATGATCGAGCCCAACATGGCGACGATGCTGGCCTACATCTTCACCGACGCCGCCCTCGACGCCGCCACGCTCGACCGCATGCTGCGCGAGGCGGTGCACGTCTCGTTCAACATGCTCTCGGTCGACACCGACACGAGCACGTCGGACACCTGCGCCATCCTGGCCAACGGTCTCGCCGGCGCGGTGGACGAAGCCGCGTTCCAGGCGGCGCTCACCGCCGGCTGCCTGCGCATGACCGAGATCCTGGCGCGCGACGGCGAAGGCGCGGAGCACCTCATTCGAGCGACGGTGCGCGGGGCGAGCGACGAGGGCGAGGCGCGCCGTGTGGCCAAGTCGCTGGTGAACTCGCCCCTGGTGAAGACGATGGTACACGGGGCCGATCCCAACGTGGGGCGCCTGCTGATGGCCGTGGGGAAGTGCTTCGAGGTTCCCATCGCCGCCAGCCGCACCGACGCCTGGATCAACGCGACGCCGGTGGTGCGCGGCGGGATGCGCCTCGACTTCGCGGACGCCACCGTACGCGAGACGCTCAAGGCCGAGGTGGTGGAGCTGGTGGTCGACCTCGGACTCGGCACGGCGACGGCGACGGCCTACGGCTGCGACCTCACCAAGGGGTACGTGGACGAGAACGCGGCGTACTACTCGTCGTAGCGTGCCTAACGGGCCGGCGTCGGGAAGTACGTCGGCTCGTTGCCCTTGCGCCACTTGATGTTGCAGCCGAGGCTGGGGAACTGGTCGGCGGCGGGCGGCTCGTGCGCGAGGACGGCATCCAGGGCGGCGCGTAGGTCGCGCCCCGTCACCGGGCGCTCGTTCTTCGGTCGCGAGTCGTCGAGCTGGCCGCGATAGACCAGCCGTCCATCGGTATCGAAGACGAAGAAGTCCGGGGTACAGGCCGCCGCGTAGGCCTTGGCCACCTCCTGCGACTCGTCGAACAGAATCGGAAAGGCATAGCCGAACTCGCGCGCCATCGCCGCCATGCTCGCCGGTGCATCGTCGGGATAGTTCACGACGTCATTCGAGGCGATGGCCACCAGGGCCACGCGGTCGCGGTAGTCGGCATCGAGGCGGGCGAGCTCGGCGGCCACGTGCTGCACATAGGGACAGTGACGGCTGATGAACATCACCAGCATCGCGCGTCCCTGCCCAACGCCATCGCGCGTGAAGGTGCGTCCGTGCGCGACGTCGGGGAGGGCGAAGTCGGGAGCGGTGGTGCCGAGCGCGAGCATGGTCGATTCGGTGCGCGCCAAGAGCAGGTCTCCTGTACGGGGGCTGAAAGGACTCGTAGCAGGATAACCGCGCGACGCCTAACCGTGTTCCGGCACGCACGGGCTCGCCGGTCGGGCGAAGGTGGTGGGGCGCGTGCAGCGCCGAGGTTCGGGAGCGGAGTGGGTGGAAAAAGAAAACCCCCGGGATTGCTCCCGGGGGCGGCTCGCAGCCAGCGACCCTAGCACGAAGGCGAACAGGTATAGCTGCGAGTATCAGTAATAAGACGTGTGAACCGTTGAGGCGCAACTCGGGGAACTACGAGTGGGATCCACGATGCGCAGCTGTGCACACAGCGTGACAGTTTCGTTGTGCAGCGTGATGGCGCCGACTTCACGACCGACGCGTCCAGAACGCCACGGTGCCGCAGACCGACGAGTTGCCGGCGTACTCAGGTGGCGTCTCGGCCGCCGTGCGATACAGCTCGATGCCGGCGAGCGACTGCACGGGGAGGGCGTCCACATCGAAGGGCGATTGCATCCCCCAGGTCCACATGCGCATGCCATCGACGATGACCTGCATGTAGCACGAGCGCGAGAATCGCTCTCCCGATTGCTCCCAGCCCTGGATCATCGCGACCTGCGGCAAGCTCGGTGGTGAGGGAGACGCGACCGCGTTTCCCCCCGTGGGAAGCGGGAGGAGCCTCACTCCGGTGATGGAGCGCAGCACGTCGGAGGTGCGACTGTCGTCGCGCGCGCGCAGCGCCGACTCGTCGAGGAAGCGCCCGCGTCCGGCGGCGCGATGTTCGCGGAAGAGCGCGAGCCCGCGAGCGCGCTCTCCCTTGGCGCTCGGCGGTGCGACGGTGTCACGGCGCGCGACCACCGGTGGTCGCACCAGGAGGCGGCGAGCGCCGATCGAACCGGCCGTCAGGCGCAACGTGTCGCGCCACCGGGCGCCGGTCTCGGCGGCGGATTCGACCTGCACCAGCGTCGCGCCGGGGAGCGCGCACAGCGTGGCGCGCCCCGCGTCGTCGAGCACTGCCTCGAGGTCGCGCTGCACCTCCGTGAGTGTGCTCCCCCGCGACTCGACGGCGCGCCAGGTGGCGCGCATGGGGGCGGCGCGCAGCGGTTCTCCGCTGGCGGCATCACGCACGGTGACGACGACGATCCCCTCCCGCGCGAGGTCGACCGGGGTGCGGCAGAGGCGGGCGGCGCGCGTGCGCAGCGACGGCAGCGCGAGCCTAACGCGCATGGTGCCGCTGGCCGGCACGTCGAGGAAGGGCGACGGCACCACCAGCCCTAACGAGTCGAAGGCCGGGGTGGAGAGCCCGATGGCGTAGGCCCCCGCCGGCACGCCGACGAGCGAGAAGCGCCCGTCCGCACCGGTGGTTGCCGCGAGCGCGGTCCCCTCGAGGGTGACCGTCACCCCGGCCGCCGGTGCGCCGGCGACGCTGTCGAAGACCGTCCCCGCAATCGACGCCCCCGTGGGAGTCGACGCCGCCATGGCGGCGGTGACGCCGCTCTCGACGCTCCCGCCCGCATCGTGGTACAGCGTGAGGCGTGTCTCTCCGGCGCTGTTCCCGGTGGCCGCCGCGCGCGGCATCCGGATGCGCCAGTCGTCGACGATCCAGCGCCCATCGGCGAGCCGCGCGAAACGCACGCGCCCGCCGAGCCCATCGCGAGCGGCGTCGCCCGGCACGCCGGGGGGGAGCGCCGTGTAGGTGAACTCGAGTTCGCGCAGCTCGGACGAGGCGCCGTCGAGCCAGAGGACGCCGGCGACATCGGGGCGCTCGCTCTCGCGCGTTGGGGAAAAGGCCAGGCCGTTGAACGCGGCGCGCGCGCCTACACCCGACACGAGCCGGAAGCAGTGCGCGGCCAGGAACTCCTCGGAGAGGAGGACGTCGGCGTCGGGGGCGTAGTAGTCGGTGCTGCCGTCGGCGCGCCGCACGATGTAGCCGTCGCTGGCCAGCTGTGCCGCGGGGAGACTGCGAAAGAGGTGGCCGATGGTCTCGATCGAGGTGCGCCGTTCGTCGCGCACGACGCGCCCCGATCCGGCGTCGACATCGCGACTGAAGCGGGTCACGCGTCCGCTCTCGGCGCGCTGCGCGGTGAGCACCGACGCGGTGAGGGCGGCGCGTACGTCTTCCCAGAGGGCGACGAGCCGCGGGTCGCCGTCTTTCGGCTGCCGACAGCTCGCGCGCTCCGTCACCCGCACCGCGCCCAGGGCGGGGACGACGGCGTCGACCTCGATCGGCTCGCGGCGCGCCTCGTCAGCCGCAAGGGCGAACGGCGCGGTGCGGGTCGGCCGGACACCGATGCGCTTGACCAGGAGGGCGAAGCGCCCGGCCCTGGGGGCTCGCAGTTCGTATGCGCCGCCGGCGTCGCTGAGTCCGGCGACGACGGTGCGTCCTTCGTCATCGACGAGCGTGAGGACGACGCCGGCGAGGGGCGCCCCGGAGCCACGTTCGGTGACGGCGCCGCGGACGAGTTGGGCGGAGAGCGGAGGGGCGAGCAGCGACAGTAGGGCGAGCGAGGCGAGGCGGGACGCGAGGCGCGATGAGAGGTGCGACGCGAGGATGCCGCGCACGCACCCGCGCGAGACGGACGGCGCCGTCGTCCGAGGCCGGGGCGACGCTACGCCCTCGCACTGGCAGAGTGCCGGCGTCGCGGGCGATTCGAGCGTGGCGGGTAGATCGAGCCTGCGGCTGAGCGAGCGCGTCGTGGCTGAGGGGTCCAAACGGCGACGGATTGCGAGGGGCGGAACGAGGCGCGCGCCAAACGAGACGGGTGCCAGACTCTCGGAATCTGCCGACCGAGGCACCAGTCCGCGATACGCAGCGGCCGCGGAGGAGGGGGCGGGCGGGTGGGGCGTCACCCTGCGCCCGGTCGCTGGCCTCCGCGCGCCTCACACGCTCGGCCCTGTGCGGCAACGCCCACGAGGGCGTCGCCCCAACGTCGTTCTACGCGACCAGCCAGCGCAGCGTCACGCCGATGGTCCGGGCGACCCCCGCCCCCAGGAAGGGGCCGATCACGCCGATGGCCAAGGTGACGCCGTAGGGGGCGCCGGGGACGATGCGAGGGGCGAGCAGGCCCACAATCCCCCCCATCACGGCTGCGATGCAGGCCAGGGGGAACAACAGCGAGCGGCGTTCGGGCGCCGTGGGGGGCGTCGCGTGGTCTGAGGGATGTGTCGTGCTCACGGTCGTACCCCGTTTGGGTGACGCGGTACGATAGGTCCGACCAATGAGCATCGCGACGGGCGAACACCGCACGGCCGCGGCGCAAACGGCGCGTGTTGGCGCAGGGGAAAGGCACTACGTGTGCGCTGCAGGCGGACGGTGCGTGGGGGAATGAGTGATGGGGGAACGAGTCAGGGCCCCGCGGTGGCGGGGCCCTGACCCTAACGCTTGCATGAAGTTGCGACGCACCGATTGTTGATTCTGAAACGCTCTACACATTGAATCTGAGATGCCACGCGCCGTTTGTCGCCTGAATTCTCGAGTGGGAAGCGATCCGTCTGCGGAAATGACTGGACGGTCCAGGCGGGCGATCTACGCTCGCGGGTCTCGGGCGAGCTATGTGCGTGATTGCGAGACCCGTTCTTCGTGATCTTGGGACTCCTCGCATAATGTCGAGACGGTCACATTGATTCCGAGACCAGTCGGCGGCGCCGTGCTCAATACTCCGGCGATGATGCGCGCGGCGCCGGATCGCTCGGCATGTTCGGCAATGTCGACATCGGGCCACGGATCGCTCCACCGACCGGACCGGGTCACAAGCCACTCCGAGCGCTCGGTCGTGGCAGACGATGCTGCGGCGGGAGAACGACCGCTCGACCTCGCGAGCGCCATCCTGGCCGTGGCGGCGTGGGATGTTCCGCCGCTCGGAGGTGGCGGTTCGAGCTCGCTGCCGCGGAGTGCCGTCGTCGGCCTGGTTCTGAGTCAAGGCGGCCGGCCCATGCAGCACGACGCGCTGCTGGAGCGCCGCGTGCGGCGACTTGCCGGTGAACGGCGGTGGTCTCCTCTCATCTCACCAGACGCTCCTTGCTCGGGGCAGCCGCGATGCTCAGCGCGGTGTGGGTATCAGGCCTCGTGGTAGCGCATCCCATGCCGACGGGCGCCGCTGCGGGCGTTGCGCACTGCGCGCACGTCCATCAGAACGCGCTCTCGCACCTGTTCTGCGCGGTGGATCACGAGCACCAGCCCGGGCAGCGCTGCCCGCATGAGCACGTGCGTCAGGACGCCGTGCGAATCGACGGGGCTGTGTCCACCGCCTAGTCCCGGAGCCTGTTGACATAGGGGGTGGGGGTATGTATCATATACCCCACCAGGGTATCCACACGGATACCCCGATCCTTTGTCAATCGGAGTCCGCGACATGACTGGTCCGAGTACCCCCAAGACGGCTGGCGCCCACTGCGCCGCCATGAGCCCACCCCCCTCCTCCGCTGCTGCTGACGCAGCCGAGTCCCGAGCCTCACAACGCCTCGACCTAGCGGTAGCTGGAATGACCTGCGGACACTGTGTCCGGGCTGTGAGCAATGCCCTGAACGGTCTGCCCGGTGTCGAGGTCGATGACGTACGCATCGGCCGGGCGTCGGTACGGCTCGAGCCAGGGACGGTGCTCCCTGCCGCGCTCATCCAGGCGCTCCGCGAGGCCGGCTACCCGGCCAGCTTCGCGTCAGGGTCGGGTCTTGGCAACGGTGCAGGCACGGCGGTCAGTGCGGAGGCCAAGACGGGTCTTCCGCAGGCGCCGACGAGCGGCGGCTGCTGCTCGTCGCGCTGATTGCTCCTTCACGTTCCTTCAACACACACGGAGACATCCACCATGTTCGCCTCACTCGGCGGCATCGACTGGCTCGTGATCGCCGGAGCCGGCACCACGATCCTCTGGGTCAACTGGTACTTCTTCGCCGCGGAGCGCGCCCCGGCCACGGCCGCCATAGGCTCGGCAGGGCACACGCAGGAGGTCACCGTGGCCGTCCATGGCGGCTACACGCCCTCCGCCATTCGCGTGAAGGCCGGCGCCCCGGTTCGCCTCCTGTTTGACCGCCAGGAGACCTCGAGTTGCTCGCAAGAAGTCGTGTTTGCGGACTTCGGCATCCGCACCTACCTGCCGGCGCACGAGACCACCGCGGTCACCGTGACCCCGGCGAAGCCTGGCGTCTACGAATTCACCTGCGGGATGAGCATGCTGCGCGGCAAGCTCATCGCCGAGTAGTTCCCCCCGCGCGAGGACACGAACCATGACCACCGCGAATATCACGCACCCGCGGCCCGCTGCGCCTCCGCCATCGGCGGAGCAGGTCGTCATCCCGGTGACGGGCATGACGTGCGCCGCCTGCCAGGGTCGCGTTCAGCGGACGTTGAGCAAGACACCGGGCGTCGTCGACGCCTCGGTGAATCTGATGATGGGCAATGCCACGATTGCGTACGACGCGTCGGCGATCACGCCGGACGCGCTGGTCGAGCGGATTCGCGCGACCGGTTATGGCGCGGAGTTGCCTCGTGCGGATCGCACCGCCTTCGAGGAGCAAGCTGCGCGCGACGCCGCGACGGCGGAGGAGTTTCGGGAGCTGCGCGCGAAAGCGTGGGCGAGCGCCATCGCGGGCGTCCTGGCGATGCTGCTCAGTATGCCCCTTATGGGTGCAATGGATGCAGGACACAATGGGCCCGTGGCCGACCCGTTCATGGGGTGGGCAATGGAGCACATGACGCCGGGCCTGCGGAGCGTGCTGCCATGGCTCTACGCCATTCCGGCTTCGGTCCTCTCATGGGGGCTGCTCCTCGTGACGCTCGGCGTCATGACGTGGGCGGGCCGGCACTTCTACACGCGGGCGTGGGCTGCCTTTCGCCATCACTCCGCCGACATGAACACGCTCGTCGCCGTGGGCACGGGCGCGGCGTTCGTGTACTCGGTGGTCGCCACGGTCGCACCGAGCTTCTTCGTGCGCCATGGGGTAGCGCCCGACGTGTACTACGAGGCGGTGATCATCATCATCGCGCTCATACTCACCGGGAATGCCTTCGAGGCGCGCGCCAAGCGCGAGACGTCGACCGCGCTCCGCGCACTGGCGAACCTGCAGCCGAAGACGGCGCGTGTGCTGCGCGATGAGGCGGAGCAGGACGTGCCGGTCGACAGCGTGCGCGCGGACGACATGATCCTCGTGCGGCCCGGAGAGCGCGTGCCGGTGGACGGGGAGATCGTCAGCGGAGAGAGCGCGGTGGACGAGAGTATGCTGACCGGCGAGTCACTGCCCGTCACGAAGCGCACGGGTGATCGCGTGATCGGCGGGACGATCAATCGCACGGGGGCATTCCGGTACCGCGCCACGACGCTTGGCGAAACGAGTGTCCTGGCGCAGATCGTGAAGCTGATGCGCGATGCGCAGGGATCGCGCGCCCCGATCCAGCGCCTGGCGGATCGCATCAGCGCGATCTTCGTTCCGGTCGTGGTCTCGCTCGCCGTGGCGACGTTCGCCGCGTGGTTTGTGGCGGTGCACGCGACGGGCGGCGGCGTGGGCGAAGCGACCGTCCGGGCGTTCGCGGCGGCCGTGGCCGTGCTGATCATCGCGTGCCCCTGTGCCATGGGCTTGGCCGTCCCCACCGCCGTGATGGTCTCGACGGGCAAGGGTGCGGAGCTCGGCGTGTTGATCAAGGGTGGGGAGGCGCTGCAGCGTGCCGGCGACATTACGACGGTCGTGCTCGACAAGACCGGCACGGTGACCGAAGGACGGCCAACGGTGACGGACGTCGAGGTCGTACAGGACAGCCCGATGGCGAGCGACGCGTTGCTCTCGCTCGTCGCGTCACTCGAGACGATGAGTGAGCATCCGCTGGCCGATGCGCTCGTTCGCCATGCCCGCGGCCGGGGGCTCACCGTCGAGACTCCGGAAGCCTTCGCATCCTACACGGGGCGTGGGGCCACAGGGGTGGTGCTGGGACGCGCGCTGGCCGTCGGAAACGAAGCCTTGCTGCAGGACTTCGCCGTCGACGTCTCGCCCCTGCGCGCTGTTGCCCATCGCCTCGCCGACGAAGGCAAGACGGCGATGTACGTCGCGGTCGACGGTGCGCTCGCGGGTGTGGTGGCCGTCGCAGACCCGATTCGCGCGACGTCTCGCGCGGCGATCCAGCGGATGCAGCGTCTTGGCCTCGACGTGGTAATGCTCACGGGCGACAACCAGCGCACCGCGGATGCAGTCGCGCGGGACGCCGGCATCGGCCGCGTGGTCGCCGGCGTGCTGCCGGCCGGCAAGGTGGCGGAGATTGAGCGCCTGCAGGCTGGCGGGCGGGTGGTCGCCATGGTCGGTGACGGCATCAACGACGCCCCAGCGTTGGCGAAAGCCGACATTGGCATCGCGATGGGTAGCGGCACCGACATCGCGGTCGAAGCGGCCGATATCGCACTCATGCGCGGTGATCTCGCCAGCGTCGTGGACGCGATCCGACTCTCGCGGCGCACGATGCGCACGATGAAGCAGAACCTCTTCTGGGCTTTTGCCTACAACGTCGTCGGCATTCCCGTCGCGGCCGGCCTGCTGTTCCCGATCACCGGCCTGTTGTTGAGCCCTATCCTCGCGAGCGCGGCGATGGCGTTCAGCAGCGTGAGCGTGGTCATGAACAGCCTGCGCCTTCGGCGATTCGCCGCGACGACGGCCTAGCAGCACCGCATCACGCATCGCGCATCGTAGCACGCGCCCGAGGCAGCATTCACGAGCACTGCGTCACACTACCTGATCCTGGAGCACCTCGATGACCCCGAACCAGAGCCGCCACACCACCTCGCACGACCAGACCGACGACGCGTCCGATGCGACATGGGATGCCACGCTCAACACATCGGCCGCCAGCAGCGGGTGCAGTGCCCACGGCGACGCGGCCGTGGAGGGGCGGAAGGCCGTTGCCGTCGACGGCGCGGTGAAGGAGCGCAACATCAAGCGCCTCCGCCGCATCGAGGGTCAAGTGCGCGGCCTCCAGAAGATGGTGGACGACGACCGCTACTGCGCGGACATCATGACGCAGATCTCGTCGGTACACGAGGCGCTGCGCAGCGTGTCGCGGGAACTCATGCGCAACCATTTGAAGCACTGCGCCAGCTCGGCGATGCAGTCGACAGACGCTGCGGCGGAGTCGATGTACGACGAGCTGGTCGACCTCATGTTCAAGCACAGCCGCTAACCGACCACGGGTCGGCGCGGCCACGGAGATTCCCTCATGAAGGACCTGACACTTGAGGCGCGCTACAACAGCGCGCTGACGCTGGACCAATTCGTCGCGCAGGCGGCGGCAAATCACGAGCTGTGGGCGACGTTCGCCAAGCGCGCAGCGCCCGACGCGGACCTGGTGGCGCGTGTCAATCGCCTGTCGGCGCGCCGGCACCTGCTGGTGCTGCTCGAGGACTGGTGCGGCGACGCCGTCAACACGATCCCGGCGCTCGCGGCGCTGGCTGGTGCGTCTGCCACGCTGGATCTGCGGATCCTCACGCGAGACGAGAACCCGGATCTGATGGACGCGCACCTCACCGGCGGCACGCGATCCATCCCCATCGTGATCGTGCTCGACGAGGCGTACCACGAAGTCGGCTGGTGGGGCCCGCGGCCTGCGCCACTCCAGTCCTGGGTGCGCTCGGAGGGGCACGCACTCGACAAGACAGCGCGGTACCGCGAGGTCCGGCGATGGTACGCGCGGGATCGTGCCCAGACCACGTTGACGGAGATCCTCGCGCTCCTCGAAGGCGGCGCTGCCGCCCGGGCCGCCTAGCGCCCGCATCGCCGGCATCATCAGCATGACCAGTAGGCAGCGTCGTGGACTTCCGATATCGGGTCTCATGTTTTACGCTACGTAAAACGTAGATTGCCCGGTCGACGCCTGCACCACCTACAACGACCACTTCTCGTCCCATGACTGCCTTACATCGATGGCCCCAGCGCTTCGCGCTGGCCGCCACCATGACCATATCGTCCTTGAGCCTGCCGCAAAATGCGAAGGCTCAAACAGACTACTACAACACCGACGCCGGTCGTCCGCTGCAGATCGAAGACGCCTATGCCGTGGAGCGCCGCGCGCTCGAGATACAAGCGGCTCCGCTCCGCCTGGAGAGAAACCGTCGCGGTGTGTACAACTGGGGCATCGAGCCGGAGCTCGCGTATGGCCTGTTTCGCCGTACTCAGGTCGAAATCGGCCTGCCGATTGCCATCCTCGATGCCGGGGTAGGCGGCAAGACGGTGGGCATCACCGGGCTTGACGCGTCGGTGCTGTACAACCTGAACACCGAGACCCGCATTCCGGCACTGGCCATCGGTGCCAGCGTGCTGGCCCCCGTGGGTGGACTCGCCGCCGACGCGACGTACGCCAGTGTGAAGGGCATCGCGACAAAGACGTTTCAATGGGCGCGTTTCCATGTGAACGGTCAATACACGGCAGGGAAAGCACCCGCGTCGGTCCGGATGCGGCCGGCGCGGTAGGGGCTGGCGCGTCCGAGTTGTCCCGGTGGCTGGGTGGCGTCTCGGTCGACCGCCCCTTCCCGCTGCAGTCGCTGTTGCTTTCGGGCAGGCCTTCGCGCGTCAGCCGCTGCACGAAGACGAGCCGCTGGAGTGGAACGCCGCGGTGGGTACGCGCGTGCAGCTCTCCCCGCGTGTTGCGCTCGACGTGGGCGCCGGATCGCGACTGTCTGGAGATGACAAGGGATGGTTCGCCACGATTGGTGGCGCCTACGTAATCGGCTTGCCGTGGAGGAAGCGCTAATGTCTCAGGTTCGCACACTCTCGTCGCGCCTGGGTCGCGGCGCGCTGCTCGCATCGCTGCTCGCCGGAACCGCGCTCGCGACACCAGCGACGGCGTCTGCGCAGTGGGTCACGACCTACGAGCAGTTCTATCTGCAGGCGCCACACAACTGGACCTTCCGCAACGACTATCAGGCGGCCGACCGGCTGTTCAACGCGTTCGACTACGGTCACGCGATCCTGTACGAGAAGCTGTGGACGATGCCGCACGCATCGCCCGATGAGCTGGAAGTGAAGCAGTATGACTACCTGACGAAGCGCGTGCTGGTGCGGCCGCCCCGCATACCGCTGGAAGAAGCAGCCATCGAGATCAAGTACGTGCAGCTCGCGCCCGAAGCGAAGCAAATGTTCGAGTGGGCCCACATCCTTCATCGTCAACTCTACGACGTGCTCGCCGATGAGCGCCTCGATCAGACGGCGAAGGATCGCGAGGTGCAGCGCCTGATCGACTACTACAAGACGCGCAAGGATGTCGCCTTCAGCTCGAAGCCGAAGAGCATGAAGCTGATGCAGGAACAGCCCTACTCGCTCGCCTTCCGGAAGCAGTATCCCAAGTTCAACGGGCTGATCTGGGGATACCACTGGCTGCAGGTGGGCCTCTACGAACCGCTGATGGTGGGCAAAACGGTCGACGAGCGGCAGGCCGGCGTGCGGGCCACGACTGCGCGGTTCTGGCAGATGCTGCAGGACCCCCCGCGGACGTTCCCGTACCAGATGCCGATGACGCCCGCCGTCGCGCCGGTGTTCGCGGCGCGGTACCAGGAAGCGGCGATCATCTTCGACAATCTGCACAGCATGCACGACGTCATCAGCGACATCCTCGCGAATGACAGTGTGCCGCGTCACCGGAAGCGCGCCGAGATCATGCTCGCCGCAGAACGGTTCCGCGACGACACGTCGTACGTGATGACGCCGCAGGCGTGGCTGACGATGGCGGGGCACATGGGGATCGAGAACATGGGCGGGCCGTCCGTGGGCTTCCTACCGACACTTCCGACGCCGACGGTGACGTACGGCGCCGTGATGTCGCACGACGACCGAACCGGCGCGATGGTCGGCTTCAAGTCGGGGCAGGCCACCGGCGGAGAGCATGCGGGCCATACGAACATGACCCCGACGCCAGCCGCGGCGGCAGGTGCGGCACCCATGGCAGGTATGAATCACGCGGGCATGAACCACACCGCGTCCGATACGTCACGTGCGCGCACCGATTCGGCGCGCCGAGACACAAGTGCCGCACACCATGCGATGCAGCATGGCGTGACGCCTGCACCGTCGGAGAACACGGCGGCGCAGGCCATGATGCGCGAGATGCACGATGCGATGCTACGGGACCCGGCAATTCGTGCACGCGTACTGGCTAATCCTGCGTTGCGCGCGCATCAGCAACATCTCGAATCGATGGGAGCAGTGGATTCGTTGCCCAAGGCGCCGCCTGCCCGCCGGTCGAGCCCTGCCACACCGGCGGCCAAGCGTCCACCGGCGAAAATGACACCCAAGGCCACGCCCAAGCCCGCGGATCCACACGCCGGACATGTGATGACGACGCCGAAGCCACCCGTGAAGAAGCCGCCAACTGAGTCCATTCGCTGAGCTGGATGTCGCTCAGCGTATGGTGGCGGTCGCGTCGGAGCAGTACCGCGGTGCGAACCGAATCTTCGGTCGGACCGCGGCGCTGCTGCGCTTCAGCAGCGCAATGCTGGGCGCTACGCGTACCGACTCCGTAAGTCCACCACATCGACCATCGGCGTCGGGCGTGAGGTCCAAAGACAGAAACCAATGCGGCGCAAATACTACGCGGGCACCGCTCCACCAATCTGCTCGCGGACCCACTCTCGTTGATTCAACGGAAGTGCATGTCCCTCGCCCTCACGAACGCGCACTATAGCGGACGGTCGCTGGCGACTGATGTCCCAAACGCCACTGACCGGAGCGCTTTGGTCCTGATCGCCGTGCAAGAGCGTCACCGGCAGATTGGCCCGCAATCGTCGCAGATCGACCGACAGATCGTATCGGTAGATGGCCTCCCAGAGGGTCGACGTCGACGAGCGCCATGTCATCTGATTCATGTCTTCCACCACTTCGCGCGGGACATCACCGGCCATCATCGGTGCCGCCCACCCGAGCAGGCGGCGGCCCAGCAGACACCACAGCGCAAGTGGCACCAAATGCGTTCGTACCCATCCACTGTCGCCCTGCCTGAGAAATCGCTTGGCCTCCTCACCGCCCGTGAAGTATGGCAAGCTCACGAGCACGAGGCCGCGCACATGCGTCGGGTTTCGGGCGGCATACGTTACCGCGAGCCGCGCACCGAGCGAATGTCCCACCAGTGTTACGGGTCCGTCGGCAGCGAGCGGTGCGATGACGCGCTCGAGTTCTGCGAGATGTCGGTCGACCGAGTAGGTGGTCCACGGCTTGGGTGAGCGTCCGAAGCCGAGCAAATCGATCAACACTAGCCGATAGCGATCTGCCAGCGGGGCGACCACCAGTTCCCAGAAACGTGTGGTCGCACCGATGCCCGGTAGGAAGACCAGCAACGGGCCGCTGTCGCCGAGACGCCGCACGAACAGGGGGCGTCCGGTGTCAGCGCCGTCTGCGTCAACGATGGCCAGCGCGGCGATACCGACGGCGACGGCACCCGTTCCCAGTGCCACTCGTTTGAGCCATCGGCGACGGGTACTACCGGGACGGTTCATGGCGGTGTATCCGCCGGTCTATCGGCGTTTGACGGAAAACACCAGGGTGGCCCAATGTACATCCCAGTCAGCGCCGGATCCTTTGTCGGCGGGCACAATCTGCAGCGTGCGAATATTCCAGAGGCCAGACTGCGTGACCACGACGGTGGCCACGCCGCTCGCGTCGGTCTCCAACTTCACGTCGCGCGCGGCGGCACGACGTGCGGCGGCGGTGTCGGTACGCGCGCCAGGCCCGCTCGGTACGGAGCCCGCATGGAGAGAGGCCGAGACTGCAGGCTTGCCCAGCAGTACAAGCCTGACGCGAAGAGTGTCGCCAATGCGAAGCGCCGATGGATCGGAGAGCAGCACGAACTCAAGCGGGTGATCGAGCGGACGCTGGAACGCCCGTGGTCCATCACCGACCTCGACCACGGTCTTGGCGTACTTTGCGTAGCGTCGCACGATGCTATCACCGCCGACAGGCGGGAGCAAACCCGCGCGTTCATATCGCTGCCTCGCCTCCGGCGCGCCCTCCAGATCGAGGTACCGCCGAAAACTTGCCGGCGATTCGCGGACGGTTCTCGGCGCGAGCTGCACGCCGATAAGGTGTTGGCCTGCTGTGGTGGCCGCGTGCGCGAGTCGAAGCGATTGCCCCTGCACAGACACATCGCGAACGGTGACCGCTGAGTTGGCCGTGACGACCTGCGCTGAGATGATACGATCCGGTGCTACGGCCGACAAACTGCTCGGAAACAGGCTCGACGTCTGGCCGCTCAATTCGATGCGCCCGCCAGGCGTGACCGCAAACGCGTCAGGCACCAGCCAAAAGTCGTGTGCCGTAAGCAGTGTCGCCGAACCAGCGAACAACGCGACAACTACCGTGGCCGCCATGGCCACAGGGCGGCGCCCAAGGCGTCGAATCGCCGAGTCTCCAGTGCGTGTCACGAGCGGCGTCGGCGAGACGACCAGTGGATCGCCTGAATTTTCCAGCCCGTTGTCGTGCGCTCAAGAACGATAAGCTCAGCCATCTGCGAACCTGTCGAACCTTCTTCACCTGTCGGCGGGGTGACCGTCCGTGATACGACGTAGGCGGCGTCTCCCGCTACCCGAACCTGGACAACGGTTTGAGTGCCCTTGGAGTCTTTGCTCGCCGCCATGTCCGCACCCAAATGGTGGCCGAGATACTCGGCGCGGGTCTCGATGGCACCGCTTTCGAGAATGAGCGCGTCGCTCGCCAGCGTAGCGACGGCGCGCACGGAATCGCCCGCGGTAAGCGCGTCGTGGAATCGTGTGACGGCGGTAGTGACGGCGATTGAGTCAGCCCGCGCTGCTTGGGCGCGTACGGGGGACGTCGGGACGAGGGCGCCCAGCGAGAAGGCGAGCGCACCTATGCGCAGAATCGGCAGCATGAGGAGGCGTGGATGGGGTGGCGGGGGAGGCACACCTTTACTTCGGGTAAAATACGCTGTGACAGGAGGTCTCACGAGGGCCGCCCGCACCGCGATTTTTCTGCGACCCAGGGCCCGACTGACTGCTTCGTTCGCTGTCGTGTACCTTCGGCGCGCCGACTCGTCGCCGGCCGAATAGCTCTCAAGGTTGATTGTGCGCATTCCGTCTTTACGCTATGTAAAACATGTATGCGTAGAACTGCAACCGAATGCAGGGCGGAATATCGCTCGATGGCTTGCGCCGAGGTCTCAACCAAAACTCACGAGGGCACATCATGAGCCACCATCTCGATCAGACGGCGAAGGATTGCATCGCCGCGTGCAACGACTGCGCGACAGAATGCGGCCATTGTTTCGCGCATATGACCGGCAAGACCAGCTCCAATGATTGCCCGGCGTGCTGCATTGAGTGCGCCGCCATCGCCCGACTCTGTAGCGATGCGATAGCGCGCCACAGCCCCTTTGCCAAGCAACTCTGCGCGCTGTGCGCCGACATCTGCGATTGGTGCGCCAAGGAATGCGATGCGCACGAGATGGAACACTGCAAGAGCTGCGCTGAGGCCTGCCGTCGTTGCGCCGAGGCGTGCCGCAAGATGGCCGGATGACTGTTCGCGTCGCAGTGAATGGATTCGGGGTGATCGGGCGTCGCGTCGCCGACGCCGTGGGCATGCAGCCCGACATGCAGCTTGCCGGAATCGTCGACGTCGCGACCGACTGGCGGATGCAAGTGGCACGGGAACGCGACTTTGCGATCTATGGAGCAACCGCCGAATCCGTCACGGCGCTGCGCGCGGCCGGGTGCGAGCCTAGGGGTGACCTTGGGGAACTGCTCGCGGTTGCGGATGTCGTGGTGGATTGTACCCCAAAAGGTGTGGACGCCCAGAATAGAGAGCTGTACAACGCGGCGGGCGTACGACACATCTTCCAGGGCGGAGCGAAACACGATCTGGCCGGACACTCCTTCGTCGCGTGTGCGAACTACGAGTCCGCCCTCGACCGCCGGTCCACGCGCGTCGTCTCATGCAACACCACCTCAACGGTGCGGACCCTCTTCGCGCTCCGCCAGGCGGGACTGCTCGGGCGAGCCCGCGGCGTCCTGGTGCGACGGGCGTCCGACCCGTGGGAAAGTCATCGCGAGGGAATCATGAACACGATGGTCCCGGAGCCGGTGATCCCCAGTCATCAGGGTCCGGATGCGCGCACCGTGCTTCCCGACCTCGACGTCGTGACCATCGCGACCAAGTCGCCCCAGAACGTAGGACATCTCCACCACTGGATTGTTGATCTTGCGCGCCCCGCGAGTCGGGACGAGGTGCTGGCGGCATTCATGGCCGTGTCTCGCATCGCGTTTATCCGCGTCAGCGACGGGGTTGCGGCGCTCAACGTTACGGCAGAGTTGATGAAGGAAATCGGTCGGCCGCGAGGCGACATGTGGGAGGTCGCGCTGTGGGAGGACATCCTCACCGTGGAGGGCAAGGAGTTGATGTACGCGTACCAGGTAGACAATCAGGCTATCGTGGTCCCGGAGACGCTCGACGCCATCCGAGCTCTCACCGGCAGTGAGCGGAACGGAGCGCTCTCGATGCAGCGCACCGATGAGAGTCTTGGTGTCCGTCAGCGTTTCCTGTGAGACCCTGCGAAACACACCCAACCCCCCCCCCCCCCCACAACACCACCCACCCACCCCCCCCCCCCCCGGGGGGCCCCCCCTCACTTCTGGCGAAATCGTTATTCTCCTGGCATCGGCGACGCCACGAGCACCGCGGTCACCACGACTACGAGCAAGGCAGCCGTCAGCTCTACCAGCGATGATCGGCGCAGTCGGACCGTCGCATGCGGCTCGCCCAAGGCAGGCCGCACGCGGCGCCAGTTGTAGACGCCTGCCGCCAGCACGATACTGAGGAAGCCCAGCTTGAGCAGCAGCGTACGGCCGTAGCCGCTCTGCCACAACGGGAGCAGGCCGCCAAGATGCCTCCACGCGGTCACTGTCCCGGTGGTGGCCAACAGTGCGGCGAACGCGAGGGCGGTGGGGCTGAACGCGCGCACCAAACCAGCGATCCGTGCATCAACGGATCTAGACTCTGCGACCTCGAGACTCTTCGCCGCCGGAATCGCCACGACCGTCAACAGCGCGAGACTACCCAGCCAGCCCCCGGCGCCGATGAGATGCAGCAGTTGGATTGAAGTTGCCAGCCACGGCACGTCTGCTGCGGCGGGATGGCCGGACCACGGCTGCGAGGCTACGAATAACAGCGTGGCTGCGGCGGATGCGACCCACGCGACGCCGGATCTCTGGCGCAGACGGGGCGCGATCCACGTTATGGTCACGGCGGCCAGGGTCGCGACCCACCACGCTTTTCCCCACCCGGAGCGAAAGAGCAGCGTCGCGACCGCATCTCTCGATAGCGCAACATCGGTGCCGAACACCGCCGCGTGCTGGGCAATGAGCCGAGCAACGGACGCTGCGACGGCGGTAATGCCTAACCAGTCGATCCAGCGCGGCAGACGCTCATCTACCGCCGCACGAACTCCTTCCGCGTCGGGTCCCACGTAGCGCGCGACCACGGCCCAGCGCAACGCGAAGGCACCGAGCAGGCAGATACTGCAGATAGAGAGCACCGCCCGTATAGCGACGAACGCCGGGGACTCGACGCCGAAATAGCTCTCCATCCGAAAGCCGCGTGGCTACGGGCGCGTCGCTTTAGACGTCCCCACGCTCGTCGGTAAGACTGCAAACTTCAACTCCCCGCGTACGGGGTGTCCATCATCGCCGGTAACCTGCCAGCGAACGGTGTAGCTTCCGGGCGCGAGCGCTGCGCCGAGAGACGCTACCACCGTCTTATCATCGCCGGCGGCCAAATGCAGAGAGTCTGCTCGTACCTGCGTGTCTCCACGAAAGAGGGTGACGCGGGTGAGCGCGACGTCCAACGACTCGTTGAAGGTCAACGCAACCTGTCGCGGTGCCTCGGCGGATCGGCTATCAGCGGCGGGAGTCGCCTTGAGAAGGCGCGGATGAGCGTACGCCGCACTGAGGGGTGCGGCAACACTCAGCGCGAACAGAAAGGCCCAGGCTCGATTTCTCAGCTTCATGGACGGGTCGTTGGAGTGGTCTATTTTTACGCTCCGTAAAATATACCCCAAGACCTGCTGCGCTGGCAATGGCCGATCAGATCGCGGGTGCTGTGGACGCCGGGGTAGGTAGCCCGCTGACGAGATGATGGTCGTCGTCATGTGGGCATCCCGCGGCAGAGTTTCCGGTTCCCACTGTCCACCCGCGACAGAACAAGTGCGTCAGCGCGTTTCCGTTCGGATGATCGCAGTGCGCTGGTCCGTGCTCACTGTGATCCGAGGGATCGTTGAGTGGGTGCAGCACCATCAGACCCGAAGTCCACGTGAGCAACAGCGCGGCAGCCGCCGCGACCAGCGAGCCGGTGGACGTGTGCGAGGAGGCGACCGTGTCCTCACCCGCGAGGCGACGAATTCTTCGCGGTAGCAAGTCGGCCCGTTGAAATCCGACCGTGGCCGCGACGGGGTTGGTGCGGACGCTACCCAACTTCAGCACGGCTGATGCGAGCGGGAGCGCGAGGTGCTGCGCGACTTCATCGTCGGCGGTGATCTCGACTTCATCCTCAAGATCAGCGGCCAGGCGCCGCATGACCGGGAGCCAGAACAGCAGCGAGCCCAGCGCGCGAAGCGAAAAGAGCCGCAGCGGATCGCGGCGCCGCACATGGACGGCCTCGTGGGCAAGAACAGCCGTAAGTTCGTCGGCTGTCAGAAGGTCAGGCAAATCTGCGGCGACGATGACGCGCGGCCTAAGCCAGCCTGATACGAACGCGGGCGTTGGCAAGCCCGATATCGCGCGAACACGCTCGGGGTTGAGGCCGGCGCGACGTGCGGCGAGGCCAATTGGCCCATCAGGCATGATTCGTGACTGCGGCAGCGCCCGCATCACCCTCCAGTGACGCCAGAGCACACGCCCCCGCTCCACGACTGCAAAGACGATTCCCAGGTAGAGCAACCAATGCGAAAGATCATGAACGGGCGCTAGCAGTTGATGCAGCGTAACCAGGCAGAGCATTCCGAGGTGCTGCTGCTCCGCCGAGAGCCAGTCGACCGCGCCGAGCACATGATGCCCCACCACCGGGGTAATCCCAAGCAGCAACGCCGCCACCATTGCGAACAACAGCACGCGTCGTCTGCGCTCTTCGCGGCGAATGACCGGAGGCCGGACGGCGGACGGGGCCACCCGCATCGCCGTCAGCCCCCCTGCTCCCGCAGTTTCTGGCGGATGAGGCGAGCGAGTTCCTCGAGCTGGGCAGGATCGCGTTCCGCCAGCACATCGACAAAAGATGCCGTGACGGCCTCAGCGCCGAGGGATAGGATGCCCTCGACCGCCCTACGCGACGCATGCGAGACGAACGACGATTCGTTGACGCGCGCACTGAAGTGCAGGCGCCCATCGACACGCTCGCGCTTGAGAAGGCCCTTTTCGACGAGCCGGTTCAACACCGTGGTGCTGGTGAACGGCGAGACCGGGTGCTCGATTCGGAGCTGCTCGTGAATCTCGCGGGCCGTGAGGGGCTCCCGAGCATCCCAACAGAGCCGCATCAGGCGAGACTCGAGCTGTCCGAGGACGGTGCCGACACCGTCCCCCGAGAGCTTCATCGTCGCGGGGAGCTTGGGAGACGCGAGAGCTATTCCGGGGCGCTTGCGAGAAGTCATGTGCTGAGTCTACAGGCGGCGGTGTCGCGTGGGCAACTCTCGGCCGTCACGGCATCGGCGGGTCACTGGGGCGACGCGCACGGCCCGCCGTCTGAGTCAGCCGCACGACCCAACGATCACCTCGCCGCTCCAGAATGGCCGTACCCCGCCCGACCACGTCGACCTTGCGATCCGGAACGTCAGCCGCGAGCGCGTAACGGTAGGTCGCCCACGCCAGCGTCCCCGAGACTCTGGCCTCGATCTCGAACGGACGATAGCGAAAGTTGCGGAACTCCTTGAGCTCCGGTGCGAGATGGTTGTCGCGATAGTCCACCCAGCCGCGATTCAGGCCCGCTCCTTCGATGACAAGCAGGCTGTCACCGGCATACAGGGAATCAAGCGCCGTGAGGTCGCCTCGTTCGGCTGCGGCAAAGAGCGCTCGCATAGCCTGCACGACGGCTGCAACCTCAGCATTCGTCGCGGAATGGTGAGCATCGTGCGCTTGCGACTGAGCCTGCGCAACGGCGCCCACCAGCATGGCGGACAAGAGCACAACGAGGCGTGTCCCGCGGGGGAGAATTGTCATGACTCAGGGTGGCAGGCAGGAAGGGAGACGGAGCTTTCAGTGAAACGGAGAGTTTACACGTCGTAAAGTCATCGCCGCAAGAGGTGCCCGATACGAACGACTCCAGCTACTTTACATCGTGTAAATGTTGCCCCAGCATTTGAACCCGTAGCCGCGGCAAGCGGCCCGCCGGGAAGGCGGTATTGACATAGGGGTAGGGGGTATATACAATACTCCCTAGGGGTATATTTCTTCGGGCCTTCGCTAGCCTACTGTTCTATGAGCGACTTGCGCTTGTTTTCACGCGTATCCCGTCGGAGTTTTGTACGCACCGCCGCAGTTATCGGCGCGGGCTCCGCCCTAGCCTCTCCGCTGCGAGCATCGCCGCCCGACGCCCTGCTCGACGCCGGCTTGCGACCGCTGCCCCCGGCGCCGAACAACGTGCGCCAGTACGACCTCGCCATCGCGGAAACGGTCGTGCGACTGGATGGTCGCAACGCAAAAGCAGTCACCATCAACGGGACCGTGCCGGGACCGGTGCTGCGGTTTCGCGAAGGCGAACAGGCCGTGATCCGCGTTCGGAACACGCTGTCGGAAGACACGTCTATTCATTGGCATGGCATCATCTTGCCGCCTGAGATGGATGGCGTGCCCGGACTGAGTTTTGCGGGCATTCGTCCCGGCGAAACCTTCGAGTACAGGTTTGCGATCAATCAGGCGGGTACCTATTGGTACCACAGCCATTCGGGTTTGCAGGAGCAGCTCGGGCACTATGGGGCACTGATCATCGAGCCTGCGGAGCGAACCGGGCCCTCGTACGACCGTGAGCACGTGCTCGTGCTCTCTGACTGGACGTTCGAGAGCCCGTACAGAGTGCTCTCCCGTCTCAAGAAGCAGCCCGACGCGTACAACTTTCAGCGTCGCACGGTGATGGACTTCTTTCGCGATGTCTCTCGCGACGGCCTCTCGGCCGCAGTGAGTGATCGTGTCATGTGGGCGGGCATGCGCATGAACCCCACCGACATCGCCGATGTGACGGGCGCGACGTATAGCTTCCTGTTAAACGGGCGTACGGCCGAAGCACCGTGGACGGGCGAGTTCATGCCCGGGGAGCGCGTGCTGCTGCGCGTCATCAACGCCGGGGCCGGTTCGTACTTCGACGTGCGTATTCCTGGCGTCCCAATGACGGTGGTCCAGGTGAGCGGCCAGCCGGTCGAGCCGGTGGAAACCGACGAGTTCCGCATCGCGCTCGCCGAGACGTACGACGTGATCGTGCAGTTGCCCGAAGACCGTGCCTATGGTGTGTACGCGGAAGCGATGGACCGGAGTGGGTTCACGGCCGGCATTCTGTCACGTAGTGCCGGTGTCGTCGCCGCGCTTCCTGCCCGTCGCCGTCGTCCGCTGCTGACCATGGCCGATATGGGCATGGACCACGGTGCCATGGCGGGGATGGATCACGGTGCCATGGAGGGCATGGATCATGGCGCCATGAAGGGCATGGACCACGGGGCGAAGGCGGACACGGTTGCGAGTACCGGTGCGGCGGTGGATCACGCGGCGATGGGGCACGCCATGCCGGCCAAGGTCCCGGCGGCGACCGCCGACGCGCACGCGGGTCACGATATGTCCGCGATAGCGACAGCTACCCTGCGCGCACCGGGTACGCTGCCAGTTGAAACGCCTCACAGTTCGGAAACGCACGGGGTTGGAAACGCGATGGTGCCCATGAGCACCAAGAGTCGCCTCGGGGAGCCTGGCGTCGGCCTTGGTGGGGACGGGCGCCGCGTGCTGCGATACGCCGAGCTGCGCTCAGCGGAGCCTTGGGCAGAATTCCGTGCCCCAACGCGTGAGATCGAGCTGCATCTGACTGGCAATATGGAGCGGTACACGTGGGCCATCGACGGCATCCCGTACGATCAGGCTTCACCGATTGAGCTGACGTACGGCGAGCGGATACGCCTCACCATGGTGAACGACACCATGATGAATCACCCCATGCATCTGCACGGGATGTGGATGGAATTGGAGAACGGCCACGGCAACCGCAGTCCGCGCATTCACACCATCAACGTGAAGCCCGCAGAGCGGGTGTCGCTGCTGGTGACGGCCGACGCGCTCGGCCGCTGGGCGTTTCATTGTCACGTGCTGTATCACATGGAAGTCGGCATGTTTCGCGAAGTGCGCGTAAGCAAAGCCGCGAGCGAACACGAGGGGCATCATGATGCAGCCTGATCGCGTCACGCGGTTCTTGGCCGCGCCGGTGCTCATTGTCGCATTGATGTTGGCCAGCAGCGGTCCGTTGGCTGCGCAAGTTGTCGATACGCTACCTCATTCGAGCGCGCACGACATGTCGTGGGGGAGAGAGACGTTTGTGCTCTCGGAAGTGCTGGAGTATGCACCCTCCGGCGTGAATCGCCCCGTGAACTACGACCTGCTGGCGTGGACCGGAGGCGCGGTGAATCGTCTTTGGGCGAAGGCCGACGGAGGCATCGCAACACGCGGCAGTCGCCTGCATGGCGAGTACCAGGTGCTGTACGGTCGACTCGTATCGCCCTGGTGGGATGCGCAGATCGGCGTGCGCGTGGACCAGGCGAATGAAGACGGCAGCGCCGCGACGCGCGTGGGCGCGGTAGCGGGCTTGCAGGGCTTGGCCCCCGGCTGGTTCGAGGTGGAGCCGTCGATGTTCGTGACAACGGACGGCAACGTGTCGCTCGATCTCACCGTGTCGTACGACCTGTACCTGACGCAGCGTCTGGTGTTGCAGCCCCGTCTCGAGTCCGCCGTGTCACTACGCGATGAAGTTGAGTTCGGTATCGGGCGAGGACTCAGCAGTACCTCGTTCGGTTTGCGAACGCGCATTGAGCTGCGCCGCGAGTTTGCGCCGTACTTCGGTGTGGTGTGGGACCGGGGTTATGGACGCACAGCACAGTTTGCGCGGCAAGCGGGTGGGGCGGCCGGGGAAGCGCGACTTGTGGCAGGCCTTAGGCTCTGGCAATAACACGTGCCGGCGAGATCGCCGAGCACAGCAGCGCACCCTGACGTACGGAAGGCGGGCGATGCACGGGAACGACGGGAAATCAGGAAAACACGACGTGCACGAGACCGCTCGTCACCACGGCTCGGCGCACGGAGCCGAGACGCACGGAGCCGAGCCGCACCGCGCTGAGCCTCACGGGGCCGCGCCTCACGGCGCAGAACCACGCGACGCTGAACCACACGGCGCCGGGCCGCACGGAGCCGAAGCGCACGGAGCCGAAGCGCACGAGTCCGGCGGTCACGACAAGCACGCCGGCCACAACCCGGGCATGTTCCGCGACCGCTTCTGGCTTTCTCTGTTACTGACGGTGCCGGTCGTCATCTGGTCCGCGCACATCGAACAATTGCTCGGCTACACGGCGCCCGTGTTTCCGTTCTCCGCCCGCATCCCTGCGGCCCTTGGTACGCTGGTTTTCCTTTACGGCGGCCTCGTGTTTCTCCGATCCGCCGCCGGCGAACTGCGCGCGCGACAGCCAGGGATGATGACGCTTATCTCGCTGGCCATCACGGTGGCGTTCGTGTTCTCGTGGGTGGTCGAACTGGGAGTGCTACGAGCCGAAGCACTGTGGTGGGAGCTGGCGACTCTGGTGACCATCATGCTGCTCGGGCACTGGATCGAAATGCGCTCGATCCAGCAGGCACAGGGCGCGCTGAAGGAGTTGGCGAAGCTCCTGCCCGATGAAGCCACGCGCATTACGAGTGGCGGGACAGAGACCGTCGCGGTGAGCGAGCTACGCGAGGGTGACAAACTCCTCATCCGTCCCGGCGAACGCGTGCCGGCGGACGGTACAATCGTGCGCGGCTCGAGCACGTTGGATGAAGCCATGATCACCGGCGAATCACGACCGGTGGAACGAGGCGTTGACGACGAAGTGATCGCGGCCACCATCAACGGCGATGGAGTGCTCGAGATCGCGGTGACCGGGACCGGCGAGAAGACAAAGCTGTCGGGCATCATGCGATTGGTCGCCGATGCGCAGTCGTCCAAGTCCCGCGCGCAGCTTCTGGCGGATCGTGCGGCGCGATTGTTGACGTGGGTGGCCATCGGTTCCGCGCTCGTGACACTTGTCGCCTGGCTCGCTGTTGGCGCCACCATCGATGTCGCCATCGTGCGCGTCGTGACGGTGCTGGTGATCGCCTGCCCGCACGCACTGGGGCTCGCCGTGCCGCTGGTGGTCGCCATTTCCACTGCAATCGGCGCGCGGCACGGACTGCTCGTACGAGACCGACGCGGGTTGGAGGAAGCGCGCAAACTCGATACGGTGGTATTCGACAAGACTGGCACACTGACACTTGGCGAGTTCCGCATCGTCGCGCTGGCCATGGCCGACGGTGTGACACGAGAGCAGGTGCTGCGTCTCGCCGCAGGGGTGGAGTCGCAGTCCGAGCATCCCATCGCACGCGGTATCATTCGTACCGCGAGTGAAGAAGGAATCGAAATGCCGACCGTGTCTGATGCGCGTGGGCTGCCTGGGCGTGGGGTGGCGGCGACCATCGATGGCGTGACGTATGAGATGGGCGGACCGGCCCTTCTCGAGGAGCGCTCCGCAGATGTCCCTGCGTCACTGACGGCAACGGTGTCGGACGCCAAGAAGGGCGGGCAGGCAGTCATCTACCTGCTGCAAGACGGCCGTGTACTTGCCGCACTCGCCATCGCCGACGCGATCCGCCCGGAGAGTTACGAAGCCATGCGCGCGCTGCACGCGCTCGGCGTGCAGGTGACCATGATGACCGGCGACGCGCGCGAGGTAGCGAATGCCGTGGCCGCCGAGTTGGGGATCGACGACGTGCTGGCGCAAGTGCTGCCCGAAGACAAGGCGCGGCACGTGCGAGAGATCCAGGAGTCTGGGCGACGGGTCGCGATGGTTGGCGATGGCGTGAACGATGCGCCGGCACTGGCGACGGCGGACGTGGGCATAGCCATCGGCGCGGGCACTGACGGCGCGGCCGAAGCCGGACACATCGTGCTGGTGCGATCTGACCCTCGCGATATTCCGCGCATCATCACGCTGTCGCGCGCGTCCTACCGCAAGATGGTCCAGAATCTGTGGTGGGCGGCCGGCTACAACATCGTGGCCATCCCGCTCGCCGCCGGAGTGCTGGCCCCCTGGGGCATTGTTCTGACGCCTGCGATTGGTGCGGTGCTCATGTCGCTCAGCACGATCATCGTCGCCGTCAACGCCCAGTTGCTCCGCCGCGCGCGTTTGTGATGGCACCGCGCCTTGCACACACGCCCGCCTTGCCGCGAGCCACGAGGCCCCGTAGCGTCACCGGACGCTGGCCCTCCGCGTTTCCCTTCTGACCCCTCTCGAGGCTTCACTGTGATGCACCCGACCGTTCGCCGCATGTCCGTCGCGCTCGCCGCCTCCTATGGCCTCCTGATGGGCGCGATCATGCCGACCGTCGCCCGCGCCCAGACCGCGGACTCCGCGGCCGTGGCGCGCACCGTCGCGCGCTTTCACACGGCTCTTGCCGCCGGCGACAGCGCCGCCGCGCTCGCGCTGCTCGCGCCGGACGTGACCATTGCTGAGAGCGGGGGTGTCGAAACCCGGGAGGAGTACCGGAGCCACCACCTGCCGGGCGACATCGGCTTCGCGCGTGCCGTGAAGAGTGAACGCAGCGCGGTGCGCGTCGTGGTAGGTGGCGACGTCGCGTGGTCGACGTCCACGAGCACCACCCAGGGCGAATATCGAGGGCGCGCGATCAATACGGCCGGTGCGGAATTGATGGTCCTGACCCGCGCGACTGCCACCCCTGACGGCTGGCACATCAGCGCGATCCACTGGTCGTCGCGAGCCCGACGTCCCTAGTTCTACGCATCAGTACTGGCCGCGCACGGATCCAGAGCGCGGTTACAATCCGTCACATTGATCGGGCAGATCAAACCAAGGTTCGCGACGGCCTCGACGGCCGTCATCCCCGTGCCGAAGCGCGCCATGGTTGCTCGGGGACGCGCAAGTTCACCGTATGGCAGGTAGCGTACGCGAAGATTTGACACGCGGCTGAACGCGGGGCGCGCGAGTGGCGCTCGCACATCGGCCTCACGCTCGTCTGGCGCGACGGGGAACAGGTGCGTCACGGCCGCATCCGGTGCGCCGAGCGCCACGTCGAGTACTCGAACGATCCCTGAGTCGATGGATGTCGTCTGCTCCACCTCGAACGCGCCGGCGACGCCGCCGGTCGGGACGCTGAACGGGTCGCGCTTCAGCCAGAGCACGTCGATCAGCTTCACGGCCTCGGCGCCGGGCGATGCAGCGGTCGACCCAGTAGAGCGCGTCTCCCCGACGTTTGATATTCGGGTCAGGCATGAGCGGGATCTGGGGGCTGATAGGCCGTTGAGGCCGCACCGGAGCAGGCCGACTACCTTCAAGCGTGACTCAGCCGTATACGCCGTGCTCGATGCGCACGAGCACCTCCTGCACCTCCGTCGCGCCTGCGTCCGTGCCGAGTAACTCCAGAGGCTGCCGCCCCTCCAGCGCCCGGTTGTGTGTCCCGAGCCACCGGTATGCGGTGTCCCGGTCTCCTAGGGCCTCCTCTGCCCGGACGGCGATCCGCGCCAAACGCGCCAGCCGATCTGATTCAGAGGGAGACAGTCGCTCGCGGTTCCTCTGTTTGAGATCGAGCGCGCGGTCGGACCCGACGAGGGCGTAGATCAATTGTGGCGATAAGGCCGGGTGGAGTTCCTCGACCAGGTGGGTGAGCGACCCCGAGGGGAGCCCTTGAGCGATCTCCGCGGCAAGCTCGATATCGGTGTGCACGTCTCGGCCAAGCACGGTGGCTCCGCCGAGAAGGGCTGCGATTGCTGCTGGTGCGGCCATACTCTCCCCGACCCGTTGTGGTCCCGGACGGTTACCGCCAGGCGGCGGGTCTGTCAATTCGGGGGGCGCGGTGGTGACGAGACTGCACGTTGAAGTCGGGCGACGACAGGCGGCTTCGCGCCCCCAGAGACGACTCGACCATCCTGCCGGGGTCGGCAAGATGGTCGGTAGGGGCTCACAACCTCGCCCAGTTTTCCGTTCGTTAGGAATCCGACGGCAGCTTTGTGAGCAATGTCAAAGGACTTCCATTCGAAAGTGTCAAAAGACTTCTGGACGACCGCAAGCCGCCTGGGGTCGTCCAGAAGTCTCTTGACAGTTTGAGAGGTAAGTTCTTGGACACAGGTCACAAAACCGTCGTCGAGAACCTAACGAGTGGAAAACCGCCCGTTAGACCTCCTGGGTGCCATCGAGAACGGCGACATTACGTTGATCGCGGGCGACGACATGTCGAACATCGCCGCAGTCGGGTTGGCGATCATCCTCAGCGATCCGGAACAATGCGTCGCCCGGACCGGACGGGTGCCGCGCGCCCTGCGAAGTCATGTGGCGTTGCGCCTCACCGAGACCGCCCACCTCCGGGTGCATCGGGGGCGTATCAGTAGCGCCATTGGGTACCAACTATCGACAATCAGTCGAGGTGTTCACCGCAGTGGCCGATGTAGAGATCGACCCTGACGGGCTTTGAGAATTGCTGGGTCGCCCAGTGAACGCGACAGTGGTTCTCGATGGAACGAATGCTTCGAAGGCTCCACTTGAGATGCCATCCGAAGTAACGCGTCACGTCGTCTTCGCATTTCCAACTGCGACTCTTGGCCGCTCGATCCGCAGCGTCGCTCACCCCGAATCGGGCGTCTTCGATCAGTTCGTTCAGAGCATCTCGCGTGTTCATGTGAAGCACTCGATGCACCGCGCGATTGTTGTCTTTGCGCTTGGCGATTTGCCAATCGATCTCTACTCGCTTCAGCGCGTGAAGGCTCCCAAGAAGTAGTCGGGGTTCCTCGAAGTCTGCGGCATCGTCGGCTGAGCGAAGCGCCCTTGGGAGCAGTGTGATCTCCGGGAATCTCTTCGCCCACCGGCCTAGCGCATCTCTAACATTCTCGGGCCAGTGACACTTCAGCACCCCGAAGTATTCGAGCTGCTCGCGAACCCGTTCGGCGACATTGCCTTTGCTCTTGACGGGCACGACCTGAACCAGGGGAAGTCGATAGGGAAGGTCTTCCGTGAGCTGTTTCGCGTCGTCATCTCGCATGTCGATGACAATGAGAACAGCGGAGCGGATCTGAGGAGGCTTCACCTTCAGTGCCTCCTCGACCGCACCCCGAATCCCGTGAAGATCCACCCCCGGCCTGTGCTGCGGCCCGCGCGACCGATTCTCCGTGGCGGCGAGGCGCAGATCCTGTTCCAGATCGATGGGAAGGCTTCCGAGAGCTCTTTGGCGACGGGTCCGGCCTTTACCGCGTAGACAAACGCGAGCGTCTTTCCTGGAATGGGCATGTATATCTTTGGGGCGGAGAACTTCCGCAGCCTACTTGCGCTCCCAGCAACTCATGGACGCCGAGGCGCGCGGATGGCACCCCTCGGCTATCATAAACGCAGAACGGCGCGAGCTCTTGGCCCGCGCCGTTCCGTGATGCTAAATCGCGAAGTCACTCAGCGAAAAGTTGTGGAGACCACAACCCCCATCGGGCCGCGCGACCCTTTGTAACTGCCGAGCAACGGCCGGCTCTCCTCACCGGATCCTGCGATTGCTAAGCCGCGCTATGGAGCCTCCGTTGCCAGAGGGGCGGGCGTACAGCAATTGCATCACCTTCACGGTACTACCCTAGCACCGTTTACGCAAGTCAGACGGGCGCCAAGTTGTCGAAGTAACAGGGCAGCGAGCTAAGTGGCGGCCTACTACAATGTAAACCCTTGTTTTGCATCGAGTTACGTGTTTAAAAGAACTTAGACCCACCTCATCCCATACCCCTGATGGAGCGCCGTGGAAGCTGCGCCGCGCCCAAGATAACGCGCCTCAATGAGGTACCCACCCTCCCGCGGACACCGGACCCGAGGATACCCCGCACGAGGCACGTGCCGACCTCGTTAGGCGAGACACAGAGGTCGTCAAAAGACTTCCTTAGAATTGCGTCAAAAGACTTCTGGACGACCGCAAGCCGCTGCACGGCCGCGAGGACCTGCACCTCCGTGGTACAGCGCACGCACGTATCGAGAAAGCGGCCGAAGGCGCAATGGTTCTCCGGCGATTCGTAGGTGTCAGGATGAGAAGTTTTGGCTTCCAGAGCCACGCGTGGTCGGCGCCTCGGAATGCTCGCGCTGCTCGGCCACCGAGTGCAAGACCGTCTTGAGCGAGGAGCCGCGGTACGCGTTGCCGAATGTGCCTGCCTCGATCTCGCGAACGACCGCCAGGATGCCTCGGAGGATGGACCGAAAGTTCTTGACCCCGCGCTTCCCCACAGAAACAGGTGCGGTACGTGCTGCCGACGCCCTCTCGCGAGCGCGTGAGGAGGACGCGGAGCGGCTCCGGCGGCACCGGGACGGTGGGGCTGGCAGGCGCGGCGGTTCCGGGCGCGAAGGGGACAGCCGACATGGACGGGATGCCACGTTTCGTGGCACAGCGTAGCCCTTGACCCCACCCGACGTGTAACGCTCAGGCCCGGACCACCTACGTCATCCACATGGGCGGCATGCAGGGTCAGAATGGGGAGGCCGCTCGACACACCCAGTCCGCGTCGGGCGGAGGGCGGTCTCGGAGGATGATGAGCGGCGGGATGGGGATGATGGGCGCCGGCTGGCAGGGAGCCGACGGGAGCTACGGGATGATCTTCACGTTCACCACCGCGTGAGCCGACCGAGGAGAGGCGCAGCCGTGGAGTCTGCGGCCGCGTTTCGCCGTCTCGGTCGTCGAAGGGTCCAGGCCGATGCGTCGCCGGTCGATGGGTCGCCGGTCGATGGGTCGCCGGTCGATGGTCGCCGGTCGATGGGTCGGCCGTGGGGCTATCCGCGCGCGACTAGATAGGCGCGGCGCGAGCAGCGACCCAGCAGATTCACGAGAGGGCGACCGACCAGGCGGGGAGTCTACGCCCCGCGCGCTGCCGGCTCCGAGAATCCCGGCGCCCACGCTGGAGGCGAGTTCGACGCGCTTCTGCCACCCCGTTGCCGTCTGGTCGACGGCGGACCGCCGGGCCCGGAACACACGCGAGCGCTGCATGGCTCCTCCCAGAAGAAGATCCGCACCACCGGCTTCCGCGGGCGACGCCCCGGAAGCCGACCGTGACCTGTTCACGCACGCGACGGCGAGGCGGTGCTCCCGGCAAGCGTTCCCGGCACGTGCGGCCCGGATGGGTCGTCCGCCTTGCGCGCGGCCGTGCGTAGTCCGCGCTCTTGTACCAGAGACCAGATCGCCGGCACGACGAGCAGCGAGAATCGCGTTGCCCACCATGCCACCGATCATAGGTGCGGGCGATGCGCTTCATGACGCTCGCGCCGGCGCCGGTCCCCACAGGATCGGGAAGAGCCCGGCATGATCGCGGTGACGGTCATCATCTTGGGGCGCACGCGCTCCACCGCACCCTCGACCACGGCCGCGTAGAGTTGCGGCGGTCGCGGGCGGCCCACGCGCGCCGCTCCGGCCCAGGCTGTCGAGGTAGATGAGCATCGCCACCGCCGTCTCCGCCGCGACGCCGGCGAGCGCGATGAAGCCGATGGCGACGGCGACCGACCAGTTGTAGTCGAGCGCGCAGAGGAACCAGACGCCGCCCACCAGCGCGAAGGGGAGCGAGAGCATCACGATGAGCGTCTCGCCGACGGCTGCGGAAGTTGAAGTAGAGCAGCAGGAAGATGACGGCCAGCGTCGCCGGGATGACGAGTGTCATGCGCGCCTGCGCACGCTGCATGTATTCGTACTGGCCGCTCCACGACATGCGGTAGCCCGGCGGCAGGGTCACCATCACGCGCCACCATCGCGCTGTGCCTCGGCCACGTACCCGCCGATGTCGCGGCCGGCGACGTCCACGTAGACCACGCCGTCGGCTACGGCTCCCTCGGTGCGGACGACCATCGGGCCCGCCACCTGCCGGATGGTCGCCAGCTGCCCCAAGGACCTGCGACACGCCGGCTGCGCCGGGCGGCGCGTCGCGTGCGCCCTGGGCCGACGACATGCCCTGGCATGCCCCTCGGTCCCCTCGCTGCAGCCTGGCGCGCCCTAGGCTCGTGGCTCACCGGCACGAGCACGGACGCGAGTCGCTCGGGCGTGTCGCGCAGTTCCTGCGGGTAGCGCACGCGCACGCCGTAGCGCTCGCGTCCCTCGACGGTCTGCGTGATGGTCATGCCGCCGATGGCGGTGGCAATCACGGTCTGGATGTCGCCGACGTTGAGGCCGTGACGCGCCGCGGCCGCCCGGTCGATCGCGATGTCGAGGTAGTAGCCCGACTCCGCCCGCTCCGCGAAGGCGCTGCGGGTGCCGGGCACCATCTTGAGCCGCCTCTCGACCTCCCTGCCCAGGCGTTCGAGTCTCGCCGAGGTCTGGGCCGAAGATCTTGACCCCGACGGGCGTCCGGATGCCGGTGGCGAGCATGTCGATCCGGCCCTTGATGGGCATGGTCCAGGCGTTGGTCACGCCCGGCAGGCGCACCGCCGAATCCATGGCCGCGATCAGGCGGTCGGTGGTCATGCCGCACGCCACCGGCGCGCGGCTTGAGGGTGATGGTGGTCTCGGACATGTCGAGCCCGGCCGGATCGGTCGCCGTCTCGGCGCGCGCCCGCCTTGCCCCACACAGGCCACCTCGGGAATGACTTCAGGATGGCATCCTGCTGCCGCATGATTCCCCGCGCACGGGCGATGGGGAATCCGGGGAGCGTGGTCGGCATGAACAGGATGGTCCCTTCGTCGAGCGGCGGCATGAACTCGCTGCCGATGCGCGTCCACGGGACCCACGTGACGATGAGCGCCGTACCGACGCGCGATGACCGGCCAGCGGTGGCGCAGCGCCAGGCGATCACCGGCCGGTACAGGCACGGACCATGCCGGTTGAGCGGGTTGGCCCGCTCCCGGTAGATCCGCCCACGGATGAAGAGTCCCATCGGGACCGGAACCAGGGTCCGAGAGCAGGCTCGCCGCCGCCATCGCAAACGTCTTGGTGAACGCCAGCGGCTTGAACAGCCGGCCCTCCTGCCCCTCGAGCGCGAAGACGGGGAGGAAGGAGACCGTGATGATCAGGAGCGAGAAGAAGAGCGCTGGTCCCACCTCGCGCGCGGCCCGGCTCACCAGCGCCACGGTGCGCCGGGTCTGAGGCCCTCGGTGCACGCCGGGGCTCTCCGCGGCGTGGCGTTCGAGGTGCTTGTGCATGTTCTCGATCATCACGATCGCGGCGTCGATCATCGCCCCGATGGCGATGGCGATGCCGCCTAACGACATGATGTCGGCCCCGACGCCGACCCAGCGCATGGCGACGAAGGCCATGAGGATGCCGATCGGCAACGTCAGGACCGCCACGAGCGCCGACCGCACGTGCAGCAGGAAGACGACGCACACCAGGGCGACGATCAGCGACTCCTCGAGCAACGTCCCCCGCACCGTCGCGATGGCGTCGCTGGATCAGCGCCGCTGCGGTCGTACACCGGGCGGATGACCACCCCCGGCGGCAGCCCGGCTGCCACCTCCGCCAGCCGCCGCTTCACCGCGTCGATGGTGGCGAGGGCGTTCTCGCCGAAGCGCATGACCACGATGCCGCCCACCGCGTCGCCCCGGCCGTCGAGGTCGGCGATGCCGCGCCGCGCCGCCGGGCCCACCGTCACCCGCCCCAGTTCCGCCACGCGAACCGGCGCGCCGCGCCGCGGTGGCGCCCACCACCACGCTTTCGATGTCGCCGATGGACTTGAGGTACCCGAGGCCGCGCACCATGTACTCGCGCTCGGAGAGCTCCATCACCATCGCGCCGACGTCACTGTTGGCGTTCTGGATCGCCGCCATCACCCGGGTGATCGGGATGCCGTACGCGAGCAGCTTGGCCGGATCGATGTCGATCTGGTACTGCTTCTCGAAGCCGCCGATGCTGGCGACCTCGGCGACGCCGGGGACGGCGGTCAGCGCGTAGCGGAGGTACCAGTCCTGGACGCCACGGAGTTGGGCGAGGTCCAGACGCCCCGTCGTGTCCTCGAGCGCGTACTGGTACACCCACCCGAGCCCGGTCGCGTCCGGGCCGAAGGTCGGGGTCACCGCCGCGGGGAGCTTGCCGGGATGCCATTGAGGTACTCGAGCACGCGGCTGCGCGCCCAGTACGGGTCGGTGCCGTCCTCGAAGATGACGTACACGAACGAGACGCCGAAGAACGAGTAGCCGCGCACGGTGCGCGCGCCCGGCACCTTGAGCATCTCGGCCGCCACCGGGTACGTGACCTGATCCTCGACGATGCGTGGCGCCTGCTCGCCGTACTCGGCCTGCACGATCACCTGCACGTCGCTCAGGTCGGGGAGTGCTTCGAGCGGCGTGCGACGGATCGACCAGATGCCTCCGAGAACCAGGCCCGCGGTCAGCAGGAACACGATGAGTCGGTTGCGGACCGACCCACTCGATGATGTGTTTCCAGCATGGCGTCACCCCGCCGTGGCCAGCGTGTGTCGCGACGTTCGCGCCGCGCGTTGCGGTCGACGGAACCGGCTGGGTCGGGTTCGTCCTGCCCGGTGTGCCCGATGTGCCCGATGTGCCCGAGGTGCCGGAGGTGCCGGAGGTGTCCGGCATGCGCATGTCCGGCATCGGCCTCGCAGGACGCGGGGCGGGTCGTGACCCCGGATCGGCGGGCGCGCGACGGCGTGCTCGTCGGCGGGACCGTGATCTCCATGCCGGGCATGTCGCCCATCCCGCCGAGCGCAGTGCCGAGGTTGGACTCGGCGTCGACGAGAAAGGTCGCCGATGCGACGACCGTGTCGCCGAGTGCCACGCCGCGCAGGATTTCGATACGGTCGTCCGAGGCAGCGCCCACCTGCACGCTGCGCGGCTCGAGCCGACCATCGGCTCGGCGGACGAATACGAGGGTCCGCTCGCCCGTCGAGAGCACCGCCCCGCGCGGCACGGTGAGCACGGCCGCCCCCGTGGCACTGGACGCCCCCGTGATCCGAAGCGTGGCGTACATGCCGGGCTTGAGGCGCACCCCCGCGTTGGCGAGCGCCACGCGCACCCGCACGGTGCGCGTCTCGGTATCGAGCGTTGGATAGACGTAGGCAATGCGACCCGTCCACCGCTCGCCTTGGTACTCGTCGAACCCCGGCGACGGCGATCTGTCCGGTGCGGATCGCACGCAGGTCCTGTTCTTCGTACACGTCGGCCCCGACCCACACCGTCGTCAGGTCCGCGACGCGGAAGAGCGCCTCGCCGGCCATGATGGCGCCCCGTCGTGACGTTTTTCGACGACCACGCCGGTCGCCGATGACCGCAGTGTCAGGGGTGCGTTGCACCCGGCCACTTCGTTCGATAGCGGCGATCTCGTCGGCCTGGATGTCCCAATAAGCGAGAGTCGTCGGCGGGCGGACGCGACCAGATCTGCCGCGCCAGTCGTGCGTCCGGCGCCGCCCGCCACGTCACCCACGAGGCGCTGCGCCAGCAGCAACTCTTCTTGGGCCGTCACGAGCATGGGCGAGCACACGCGCATGATGGCTCGCCCCGCTGATCACTCTTCGACCGGTGAAGTTGACATAGAGATGCTCGACCCAGCCGTCGATCCTGGGCGCGATGGTCTGCACGCGGGTCTCGTCCACGGTGACCTGTCCCACCGTACGGATCTCCCGCGGAGGACACTGATGGTCACGCCGGGGGCGAACGTCACGCCGATGCGTCGCGCCTGATCGCCGGTCAGCGACAGCGGAGGCCGCGACGACGGGCGCGGCCATCGTCGTGGTCGAGCCCACCGGTCGCGGTCGGGACCGTCGACGTTCGCGTCAGGGCCACCATGCGACGACCAGCCTGCGACCGACCGCCACGAGGGCCGTCACCCGGAGAGCCGACGCGCGACCGCGGACGCGCGCGCTGCGGGACCGGCGCCTGCGATGCACAAGAACAGGGGGGCGGTCGGTTTTCGTGGGCCGCGCCTCG